>CAZNHG010000080.1:0-12271 GCA_964572555.1 uncultured Devosiaceae bacterium
ACCGGTGCGTTTTGGTGTCCAGTCTGCTACCCTTTCGTTCCCGCTCATCTTTCGAGGGAGAGTGCGATGCAGATCTCGGGTATGGTGGATGGGCCGTTCCGGCTCGAAGAGGACACCGACATCTCGGGCATGGTGACCGGTAATGTCATCGTGCCTGCCGGCAGACGGCTCGAGTTCAGCGGACTGATCACGGGCGACCTGATCGTCGAGAACGGCGGCTATGCCAATGTGCGCGGGATCATCGCCGGTCATGTGCGCAACCACGGCGGCGAGATCCAGTTCGCCGGCCAGCCGGGCGGCGTGACGCGCTGAGGGATACCCGGGCGGTCAGTCCATGCGACTGTAAAGGCTCTCGGCGCGTTCGGTGTCGCTGAGGCGGAAGCGGTGGTCGGCCGGCGGGTGGGCACGCTGTTCGCACTCCAGGCGCGGGCAAATACGGCAGCCCACGCCGATGGGCACGATCTGTGCCGAATTTCCCAAATCGATCCCGTCCGAATAGATCATCTCGCGGGCATGCGAAATGTGGCACCCCAGCCCGATGGAGAAGTGCCGGCGCGGTGCGTTGTGGCGGAACCCGCCCTTCTCGAAGCTGCGGGCGATGCAGAAATAGGTTTCCCCGTCCGGCATCCGGCTGATCTGCACGTTAATGCGTCCCGGCTGGAGGAAGGCCGAGTAGACGTTCCAGCGCGGGCACGCGCCGGAATGGCGCGGGATGTGGATGCCTGACAGGGAGAAGCGCTTGGAGATATTCCCCGCGATATCGGTGCGCACAAGATGCAGCGGGATGCCGGAGGCGCCGGGGCGCTGGAGCGTGGTCATGCGATGGCAGACCTGCTCGAAGCTCGCCGAGAAGCGCCGGGCGATGCGGTCGATGTCGTAGCGATAGTCGCGGCAGGCCTTGAGGAACGGCGCGTAGGGCATGATCAGCGCGGCCGCGAAATACGAGGCGAGCACGTTGCGCGCCAGTGCCGGGGCATCGAGCTCGGGCAGGGTGCTTTGCTCGACGATCGTGCCGATCTCGCTTTCCGCTGCCAGCAGGCCGATCTGGTGGGCGACGGTGAACAGAGCCGTTTCCGGCGGCAGCACGTCGGAGATTTCCAGAACGCGGCCATCGCCGGACAGGCGCCGGGCGATGCCGTGGGGGAGGGAAGCGAGCCGCCATTCGATCCCGAACACGTTGATCAACCAGCTTCTCAGGCCCTGCTCGAATGTGTCGGAGGCGACGTCGACATCCGTGCGCACGCGCTCGGCGGCGGCTTCGAGCGTGGGGAAGTGGTTGGCATTTTCCTGCAGGAAATCGGAGATGGCATCGGTGGCGCGGTGATAGGGGCCGTCTTCTCCCTCTGCCGGCGGGGCGGCGGCCGTCCCGCCGGCCGCCATCTCGCGGTAGGTGTCGAACAGGCGCATCACGGCGCGGGCGGCGACGGGGTGGGCGGTCGCCAGGTCGCGAATGTCCTGGTTGGTCACGTCGGAGTCGGCGAACAGGTCGTCGCCGAACATCTCCATGAGGTCGCCCGCCAGGCGGCTGTCGTCGCTTTCGGCCAACTCGCCCGGCTCGATGCCGAAATAGCCGGCGATCCTGAACAGCAACGGCACCGTGACGTTTCGGCGGTTGTGCTCGATGAGGTTGAGGTAGCTGGCCGAAATGCCGAGGCCCTCGGCCATGTCGCCCTGGGTCACCCGGCGCTGCCGGCGCAGGCGCCGCACCTTGCCGCCGATCTGCGGGTCTGCCGTTTCGCTCATGGGGTCTCTCCTCCCTGCCATTCCATTCGAAACTTTACATAGTTTACAAATCCGGCATGGCCGATTTGCTGAACTTTACAGCATTACAATGGCTTATGTGGTTTTATCTTGCATAGAGCGGGCTTTTGTCAAATCTTTACATACAGACAACGCGGCAATCAGCAGGAGGAGGATGACATGCCCACGGAGCCGACCCAGACGACACCTCGAGGCGCGGAGGACGACATCATCACCATCGTCGCGCCCACCGGCGCAGCGGTGATGCAGCAGTATCGCGATCGGGGGCTGGCCGCCGCCGGTTATGCCATCGCCGGCCGGATTGCACCGCACCGGTTCGCCTATTCAGACGATACGGGTGACGCCGAGCTGTTCGGGGGTATCCGGATGATGGCCGCAACCTTCATTCGCGCTTCCTCCCGTTGGAGCTTCGGTTCTGATTGAATCAGAACCGAAGCTCCAAGTTATCGAGTGGTCGCGTTTTCGAACCGGACAAGTGGTGTCCACTGATCCTGAAAACGCTCCAGTGAAGGCGGCGGGGTGCTTCGCCCGGCGCCCGCACACCGGGCGGCGCCCCGCTTTTTTCTTCCTGCATCCGCCGAGCCGCGGCGCATCCACGCCGCCACGGATGCCTCATGTCTTTCGATCACCAACCAAGGAGTTGCCAGAATGCTGGACCGTTCTACTCAACCGCAATCGCCGGGCGGGTTCCCCGCGCCCGAGTGGGCGCCCGACCGCTGGGACAACATCGCACGCACTTACACGCCGGACGATGTCGCCCGGCTCGCCGGCTCGGTGCCCATCCGCTACACGCTGGCGGAGAACGGGGCGCGCAAGCTGTGGGAGTTGCTGCACACCGAGGATTTCGTGCCGACGCTGGGCACCTTCACAGGCAACCAGGCCGTGCAGCAGGTCAAGGCGGGGTTGAAGGCCATCTACCTGTCGGGCTGGCAGGTGGCGGCCGACGCCAACACGTCGGGCAACATGTATCCCGACCAGAGCCTTTACCCGGTGGATTCCGTGCCCAGTGTCGTGAGGCGCATCAACAAGGCGCTGCAACGGGCCGATCAGATCCAGACCATGGAGAAGGCCGACGGTACGGCCATCACCGACATCGACTTCTTCGCGCCGATCATCGCCGATGCCGAGGCCGGTTTCGGCGGGGCGCTCAACGTGTTCGAGCTGATGAAGGCGATGATCGAGGCGGGCGCGGCCGCCGTTCATTTCGAGGACCAGCTCGCCTCGGAGAAGAAGTGCGGGCATCTCGGGGGCAAGGTTCTGGTGCCCACCAACCAGTTCATCAAGACGCTCAATTCCGCCCGGCTCGCCGCGGACGTGATGGGCGTGCCCACGCTGATCATGGCGCGGACCGATGCCGAGGCGGCGCGGCTGATCACCTCGGACGTGGACGAGTACGACGCGCCCTTCATCACCGGCGAGCGCACGGAGGAGGGCTTCTACCGGCTGGATGGCGGGTTCGACTGCGCCATCGCGCGCGGGCTGGCCTATGCGCCCTATGCCGATCTCATCTGGTGCGAGACTTCGACGCCCAACCTCGCTGATGCCAAGCGCTTCGCCGAGACGATCCGGGCCGAATATCCCGACCAGATGCTGGCCTATAACTGCTCGCCCTCGTTCAACTGGGCCAAGCACATGGGCCAGGAGGAGATGGCGCAGTTCCAGCGTGAGCTGGGGGCGATGGGCTACACCTACCAGTTCATCACGCTGGCGGGTTTTCACAACCTGTCGCTGTCAACCTTCAACCTTTCCCGCGCCTATGCCGAGGACGGGATGAAGGCCTACAGCGCGCTCCAGCAGGCGGAGTTCGCGGCTGAAAAGGACGGGTTCTCGGCCATCCGGCATCAGCGCGAGGTGGGAACGTCGTATTTCGACGCCGTGAACATGGCGGTCAGCCGGGGGCAATCCTCGACGACGGCCATGGGGCAGTCGACGGAGACGGCCCAGTTCTAGGGTGCGCGGCCGTCCGGGGTTGGCTCCGGGCGGTTTTTTCTCCTCCAGAGGCGGCCGGGCCCGCGTTCGCGGTGGGCCTGGCCGCCTTGTTCGATGGTGGGCGCTGGGTTTCTCCGGAATTTTGGTGTCCGATTGGCGGTCGCTGTACAAATGTTCTTTATTTGTTCTCATTTCGGCGCTATGGTTTCAGGACCCAA
Organism: uncultured Devosiaceae bacterium; assembly: GCA_964572555.1. Classification (GTDB taxonomy): domain Bacteria; phylum Pseudomonadota; class Alphaproteobacteria; order Rhizobiales; family Devosiaceae; genus CAZNHG01. Next base: position 3,909 of record CAZNHG010000080.1, read on the forward strand.
CGAGATGATTCGGGACACCCGAACACGAGGCGTACCATGGCAGGAACGGTTCAACCTTCTTTCGAAACGCTCGAGCGGTTGTCGCGATCGGCCGATGCGGATCTGACGCTGCGCAGCCTGGTCGATCCGCAGACCAATCGCGGTCGCGGGGCGCAGAGCAATGCGGCCGGACGGTTCGAGCATGAAACGCGGGAGGCGTTCGACGACGGTTGGGACATGGCCGAGCCGTTGCCCAGGTCCCAGACCAGCGAGCATGTGGAGCGGGCCCGCACCATCATCACGCGTAACGAAAGCCCGGATGTGGGGTTCGACCGCTCGATCAATCCGTATCGCGGGTGTGAGCACGGGTGTGCCTATTGCTATGCGCGCCAGACGCACGCCTATCTCGGGCATTCCGCAGGGCTCGATTTCGAGCGCGAAATCTATGTGAAGGTGAATGCGGCCGAGAAGCTGCGGCGCGAGCTGGCGCATCCGCGCTACAAGGTGCGGCCCATCGCCATCGGCACCAACACGGACCCGTATCAACCGATGGAGCGGCGCCACAAGATCATGCGGCAGATCCTCGAGGTGCTGCTGGAGACGAAGCACCCGGTGACGATCGTCACCAAGTCGGCGCTGGTGGTGCGCGATCTCGACATTCTCACGGAGATGGCGGAGCACAACCTGGTGTCCGTGGCGCTCGGCGTGACCTCGATGGACCACAAGCTGAGCCGGCTGATGGAGCCGCGCGCCTCGACGCCGGCCAAGCGGCTGGAGGCGTTGCAGCTTCTCTCGGCAGCGGGCATCCCCACCATGGTCATGGCGGCGCCCATGGTGCCGGCGATCAATGACATGGAGCTCGAGCGCATTCTCGATGCCGCCAAGGCGCAGGGGGTAACGGCTGCGAGCATGATCCTGCTGCGCCTGCCGGGCGAGGTGCGCGACATCTTCCGCCAGTGGCTGCTCAGGCACTATCCGGACAAGCTGCGCCACGTTCTCAACCTGATCCGCGACACGCGCAAGGGGCACGACAACGACCCGCGTTTCCACACGCGCATGACGGGGGAGGGGCCGTATGCGGCGCTCTTGCGTCAGCGTTTCGAGAAGGCGTGCGAGCGCTACGACCTCAAGCGGCGGTTGCCCACGCTCAGGACCGATCTGTTCGTCGCGCCGAAGGCCGAGACGGAGCAGTTGAGTTTATTTTGAGGTGGCGATTGTGATTGCGCATAACCCCTCTCTCCCTTCTCCCCCCGGGCTTGACCCGAGGGAGAAGGAGGAGGTGGTGGTGCGGCGGTGCCGATCGTCTTTGTTGATGAAAACGCCCAAGTCTCTACGCGTAGTTCTTCGGGATTAAGAATATGGGTGGACGTCGTTTCTGGATGTAGTTCTTCTGATCCAAATATCTTGCCTCTCCGGGCCAGCCGGGCATGCTTGCCGGATGGCCCGCAACGATTCGAAACAGCCTCCCGATTACGCCTTCGAGCAGGCGGCCCGTGCGCGCGGGTGCCGGGCCGTGGCCGGTGTCGACGAGGCGGGGCGCGGGCCGCTGGCCGGGCCGGTCGTGGCTGCGGCGGTGATCCTTGATCCCGCCGGCTGGCCGGAGGGGCTGAACGATTCCAAGAAGTTGTCGCCGAAGCGACGCGAGAAGCTGTGCGCTGAGCTGATGGCCTCGGCACATGTTTCCATCGTCACCGCACCTCCCGTGGTCATCGATGCGCTCAACATTCGCGGGGCGACGCTCTGGGCCATGCGGCAGGCGGTTCTGGGCCTTGCCGTTCAGCCGGATCATGCGTTGATCGACGGGCGCGACGTTCCGCCGGGGCTGCCGTGCCCGGCCGCGTATCTTATCGGGGGCGACGGCAAGAGCGTTTCCGTTGCCGCCGCCTCGATCGTCGCCAAGGTGATGCGCGACAGCATGTGTCCAGTCATGGATGCCGATCATCCCGGTTTCAGCTTCGCGCGGCACAAGGGATACGGCACCGCGGTGCACATCGAGGCGCTCAGGACCCTTGGCCCCACGGCCCATCATCGCGTGAGCTTTGCGCCCGTCGCGGCGGCGGCCGACGCTTAACCCGCTGTTTACCCTAACATTTAGGCCCAGCTTAACCCTAAGCGGGTACAAACAGGGTGTTAGGACTGCGTTAGGGTTAAGTGTATGTTGCGTACCGAACGTGATCCGGGCCAGCCGGCGCCGGGCAAGCAGCGGGCAAGCCTGCCCGTCGATACGATCCTGGTGGGGGATTGCATCGAGCATATGAACAGCCTGCCGGCGGAGTCGGTGGACCTGATCTTCGCCGATCCGCCCTACAACCTGCAGCTCGAATCCGGGCTCACGCGGCCGGACCAGTCGATTGTCGACGCGGTCGATGACGATTGGGACAAGTTCGACAGTTTCGCCGCCTATGACGCGTTCACCAATGCCTGGCTCGCGGCGGCGCGGCGCGTGCTCAAGCCGGATGGGGCGATCTGGGTGATCGGCTCCTATCACAACATCTTCCGTGTCGGCACGGCGTTGCAGAACCTCGACTACTGGATGCTCAACGACGTCGTCTGGCGCAAGACCAACCCCATGCCGAATTTCCGCGGCACGCGCTTCACCAATGCGCACGAAACGCTCATCTGGGCGGCGCGCAGCCGGAAGAGCCGAGTGACCTTCAACTACGAGGCTCTCAAGCAGGCCAACGAGGACACGCAAATGCGCTCGGACTGGCTGTTTCCCATCTGCACGGGCGGCGAGCGCTTGAAGGACGACGAAGGCGACAAGGTTCATGCCACGCAGAAGCCCGAAGCACTGCTGCACCGTGTGCTGACGGCGACCAGCAAGCCGGGCGACGTCGTGCTCGATCCGTTCTTCGGCACGGGCACCACCGGTGCCGTCGCCAAGAAGCTGGGCCGGCATTTCATCGGGATCGAGCGCGACAACACCTATATCAACGCCGCGCTGAAGCGCCTGGCGGACGTGTACAAGCTCGACGACGTCGCGCTGCAGGTGACCACGCCCAAGCGCGCCGCGCCGCGCGTTGCATTCGGTGCCCTCGTGGAGCAGGGCCTCATCGCGCCTGGAACGGAACTTTTCGACGCCAAACGCCGTTACTCCGCCATGGTACGGGCCGACGGGTCGCTGAGTTCCGACCGGCACGCCGGGTCCATCCATCGCGTCGGGGCCCTCGTACAAGGCGCTGCCGCCTGCAATGGCTGGACGTTCTGGCACTACGACGACGGCCGGGACCTGACGCCCATCGACGCCCTGCGCAGCGAAGTCCGCGCGCGGATGGACAAACTATCCGCCTGAGTTGACCTCCAACTAGCCAGGCTCCTGAGCCGCCGGTCCCAGTGCCGGCGGCTCTTTTCGTTTGGATGAACCGGTGCAACTCGGTATTGGCCTGCGAGGCCTGGCTTTGTAACGTGGCGTCACGAAAACAAGAAACGGGCCGCCTTTTGGCCGGCCAAAGCATGAGGTTTTTATGTCTGGATATGTCACGCGCGCCGGCCTGCAGGTCGACGAGGAGCTGGCCGCTTTCGTGGAGAACGAAACCCTGCCGGGGCTGGGGATCGAGGGCGACCATTTCTGGTCCGGGCTGGCGCGGCTGGTGGCAGAGGCGATGCCGCGCAACCGCGAGTTGCTGGCGTTCCGTGACGAACTGCAGAAAAAGCTCGATGACTGGCACAGCGCCAACGGCCCGGCTTCGAGCGATCCGACCGGCTACGAGACCTTTCTCAAGGAGATCGGCTATCTGGTCGACGATCCGGGCGACTTCCGGATCGAGACGGCGGGGCTCGACCCCGAAATCTCGACGGTTTGCGGTCCGCAACTCGTGGTGCCCGTTTCCAACGCCCGTTATGCGCTGAACGCGGCGAATGCGCGCTGGGGCAGCTTCTATGACGCCTATTACGGCACCGATGCGATCCCGCACGAGGGCGAACTGGTGCCCGGCAAGGCATATAACCCCGAGCGCGGACGGGCCGTGTTCCAGAAGGCCGCCGAGTTTCTCGACGCCAATTTTCCGCTCGACGGGGCGAGCCATTCGCATGTCGTGGCCTATGCGCTCGAGGACGAGTGCATGATCGCCGAGACCAACGAGAAGATCGTCGCGCTGGCCGATCCGGCCCAGTTCGCGGGGTTCCGCGATGAGCACGGGCGGCATGAATTCGCGCTCACGCACCACGGGCTGCATGTCGATCTGGTCGTCGACCGCTCGCATCCGATCGGCTCCACGCATCCGGCGGGTCTCGCTGACATCATGGTGGAGAGCGCGCTCACGACCATTCAGGACTGCGAGGATTCCGTCGCCGCCGTCGATGCTGCGGACAAGGTCGGCGTCTATCGCAACTGGCTGGGGCTGATGAAGGGGACGCTGTCCGATACGTTCGAGAAGGGCGGCAAGACGGTCACGCGCAAGCTCAATTCCGACCGCGTGTATGTCGGCACCGACGGTAAGCCGCACAGTCTCAAGGGCCGGGCGCTGATGCTGGTGCGCAATGTCGGGCACCTGATGACCACCGATGCGGTTCTCGATGCGGATGGCCAGCCGATCGGCGAGGGTATTCTCGATGCGGCGGTGACGGTGGCGTGCGCGCTGCACGACAAGTATGCGCGGCTCAATAGCCGTACAGGGTCGATCTATGTGGTCAAGCCGAAGATGCACGGACCGGAAGAGGTGCAGTTCGCCTGCGATATCTTCGCGGCCGTCGAGGAATTCCTCGGCATCAAGCACAACACGGTCAAGATCGGTATCATGGACGAGGAGCGGCGCACCTCGGCGAACCTCAAGGCGTGCATTCACGCGGCGCGGGAGCGAGTGTTCTTCATCAATACCGGCTTTCTCGACCGGACGGGCGACGAAATCCACACCGCCATGGCGGCCGGGCCGGTGCTCCGGAAGGGGGAGATCAAGGCCGCGGCGTGGTTGCAGGCCTATGAGGACCGCAACGTGACCATCGGGCTGGCCTGCGGGTTCACCGGCAAGGCGCAGATCGGCAAGGGAATGTGGGCGATGCCCGACAGGATGGCGGATATGCTGGCCACCAAGGCGGGGCACCCTGACGCCGGCGCTAATTGCGCCTGGGTGCCGTCGCCGACGGCGGCGACGTTGCATGCGTTGCATTATCACCAGATCGATGTGCTGGCGGCGCAGAAGAGGCGGCACAACGAGGCTACGCCGACGCTTACGGAGTTGTTCTCGATGCCGGTGCTGGATCCGTCACGGTTGAGTGACGATGAAATCCAGAGGGAGCTGGACAACAACGCGCAGGGAATACTGGGGTATGTCGTGCGCTGGATCGATCACGGCGTGGGGTGCTCGAAGGTGCCGGATATAGACGATGTCGGGCTGATGGAGGACCGGGCGACGTTGCGGATATCGTCGCAGCATATCGCGAACTGGCTGAAGCATGGCGTGGTGTCCGAGCAGACCGTGCGGGCGACGTTCGAGCGAATGGCGGGCGTGGTCGACAAGCAGAATGCCGGGGATTCGCTCTACGAGCCGATGGCGGGAAATTTTGAAGCCTCCGTTGCGTTCCAAGCGGCGTTGAGGCTGGCGCTCGAGGGAGCGGAGCAACCCTCGGGCTATACCGAGCCGATATTGCATGCCATGCGGGCGAAGAAGAAGACGGGGTAGGCACCTCTGCACTTTTCAGGACGGGAGGACGTGATGGCGGGTGAAAAGCGGGTCGACAGTGCGTCGCGCATTATCAATGCGCCGCCGCAGGTCATTTATCGGGGCTTTCTCGATGCCGATGCGTTCTCGTCATGGTTGCCGCCGTCGGGCATGAGCGGGCGGGTGGAGGCCTTCGATCCGCGCCCCGGCGGGGTGTTTCGGGTGGTTCTTGTTTATGACGATCCGGATCATGCGGTGGCGGGCAAGAGTTCGGAGCACGCCGACATCGTTGCGGGGCGGTTCGTGGAGCTTGTGCCGGATGAGCGCATCGTGTGGGAGGTTACCTTCCAGTCCGACGACCCCGCGTTTGCCGGCGTGATGACGATGACGTGGTCGCTCATGCATGTCGGCGAGGGGACGGAGGTTACCGTTCGTGCCGAGGATGTGCCGGCCGGTATCCGCAAGGAAGATCATGACGAGGGGTTGCGCTCGACACTGGAAAACCTTGCGGCCTGGGCGGAGTGATCCCTACTTCGCGTCCACGAAGCCGAACTTGTCGACGTCGAACAGGCCGTAATCGGTCATCTTGAGATGCGGGATGACGGGGAGGGCGAGGAAGGCGACCTGGAGGAAGGGTTCGGGCAGGGTGCAGCCGAGGTCCTTCGCGGCATCCCGCAGGTGAACGAGCTTGCCGGAGACGGTTTCGAACTTTTCAAGGCTCATCAGCCCGGCGAGGGGCAGGGCGAGGTCGGCGGTGACGGCGCCGTTGTTGGCCACGGCGAAACCTCCGCCCATCTCGATCAGGCGGTTGACGGCGAGGGCCATGTCGGCGTCGTTGGCGCCGACGACGGTTATGTTGTGGCTGTCATGGCCGACCGATGAGGCGATGGCGCCGCGTTTCAGGCCGAAGCCGGTGACGAAGCTGCGCCCGATATTGCCGTTCTTGCCGTGGCGCTCGAGGACCGCGACCTTGATGACGTCGGCGTCGAGGTCGGGGACGAGGCCCGTATCCGAAACCTCCAGCGTCGCTTCCTCGCGGTAGGTGAGGATGAGGCCCGGCTTCACCCCGACCACGGGAGTGGCGTTGCGGCCCGGGTCGGGCGCGGTGCGGAAGACGTCGGGGGTGACCGGTTTGGCCTTCATCGAGGTGAGACCGACCGGTGAGACGTCGGGCCGGGCATCGAACAGCTCGGGGGTGACGAGGCGGCCGCCGGCGATGACGTCGCTGACGGCGCAGGTCTCCAGATCGTCCAGCAGCGCGATGTCGGCGCGCCAGCCGGGGCCGATGAGGCCGCGGTCGGTGAGCCCGAAAATGCGGGCGGCGGAATGGGAAGCGGCGCGGTAGACGTGATGCAGGGGGCGGCCCCTGGCGATCAGGCGCCGGACCAGGGCGTCGAGATGGCCCTCCTCGGCGATGTCGAGGGGGTTCCGGTCGTCGGTGCACAGGGCCATGAAGCTCGAGGTGTTTTCGTCGAGCAGTTCGGCGAGGGCGTCGAGATCCTTTGAGACGGACCCCTCGCGAATGAGGATCGCCATGCCCTTGGCGAGCTTTTCGCGCGCTTCTTCGGCGGTGGTGGCCTCGTGGTCGGTGCGGATGCCTGCGGCGAGGTCGCCGTTGAGATCGGTGCCGCGCAGCAGCGGGGCGTGGCCGTCTATGTGCCCGTCCTGGAAGGCGTGGAGCTTGGCGACGATGCCCGGATCGGCGTTCAGAACGCCGGGGAAGTTCATCATCTCGGCGAGGCCGACGACCTTGGGATGGTCGCGGAAGGGGAGAAGGTCGTCGATCTCGAGGGCGGCACCGGAGGTTTCGAACGGGGTGGCGGGGACGCAGGAGGACAGGTTTACCCGCACGTCCATGACGGTGCGTTCCGCGCAGTCGAGGAAGTAGCGGATACCGGCGGCGCCGAGCACGTTGGCGATCTCGTGGGGGTCGCATAGCACGGTGGTGACGCCGTGGGGCAGCACGCAGCGGTCGAACTCCAGCGGGGTGACCAGCGAGGACTCGATGTGCAGGTGCGTGTCGATGAACCCCGGCACGGCAAAGCGCCCGCCGCCGTCGATCACCGCCGCGCCCTCGTAGTCGGCATGGGTGCCCACGATCCGGTCGTCGACAATGGCGATGTCGGTGGGGGTGACGGTGCCGGTGATGACGTCGAGCATCCGCACGTTCCTGACGACCAGGTCCGCCCGTTCCGCCCCCTTTCCTGCGGCGATCATGCGGGTGAGGCGGTCGGGCGTGGTCATGGGGCGGTCTCCGGCAGGTTGTCATGCAAGCTGGCGGAGGTTCGACCGGTTGGTCAAGTGGGGTGGCGGGGTTTTGGGGAGGGCGTGCCTTGCGCTCCACAGTGTGGTGAGGGCGATGGGGGGCAGTTGCCTTTGTGCCATGCTGCCAAGGCCCCCTCACCCGGCGCTGCGCGCCGACCTCTCCCCGGTGGGGCGAGGTGAGGTTGCCGTGGCGCTTGCTCCGCGCTCCCACTTCTCCCCACCGGGGAGAAGTGGGAGCGAGAGGTCCGGATGAGGGGGCCTTGGCCTGCCACAACACGTGCGCGCGCCTATCGTGAACGAACCCGGGATGGGGGACTGGCCTTGAACACACTTCATCCCCCGCACGAGAGCTTCCTCCCTGACGGTATGGGGTGACCTGAACGAACGGTGCGGGACGCGACCCACCTCGAACACTTAAAAAACAGAGGCGTGCCGACGCCCCGCACGACCGGGATTTTAGGCCTATACTGTCGGAAGTGTGGGGTAATCCCAGCCGAGTTTCCCCGGTACACCCGCCCCTGC
>CAZNHG010000081.1:0-4201 GCA_964572555.1 uncultured Devosiaceae bacterium
ACCTTGGTGGCCGAGCGGATGGCGAGGCCGTCATACTCCCCGATGATCTCGAGCAGCTTGTCCTTGTCCTTGCCGACGTCCGGCATGTAGTCGACCTCGACGCCGTTGTCCTTGAATATCTGGACGGCGGTCGGGCTCAGCTTGTCGGATACCAGTACCTTGGGCATGTCATGTCTCCCGTTTGGCCCGCGGCGGAACCGGATGCGCCAGCAACAGCGCAAGCGGCGCGCGGGGAATGCAGATGATGTTTGATGAAGGACTGCGCTCCGCCGCGCGTGAAGGTGCGTGGCGAAGCGGGATTGGCGCGGTGGCTACAGCGCGGCCTTCTCCTCGGCGAACGCCCAGTCGAGCCAGGGCGTGAGCTTTTCGAGGTCGGACGCCTCGACGGTCGAGCCGCACCAGATGCGCAGCCCGGACGGCGCGTCGCGATAGGCGCCGATGTCGTAGGCCGCGCCCTCCTTGTCGAGCCGGGAGACGATGCGCTTGGCGAACGCCCCCTGGTCCTCTTCGGAAAGCGCCTTGATATCCGGATCGGTGATGGTCAGGCATACCGAGGTGTTGGAACGCTCCGCGGGGTTGGCACCGAGAAAGCCGATCCAGGGGGTTTTCTCGACCCAGTCCGCGATCACCTTGAAGTTGGCGTCGGCCCGGGCGCACATGCCCTTGAGCCCGCCGACCGACTTGCCCCATTCCATGGCGTCGATCGCGTCTTCGATGCACAGCATCGACACGGTATTGATCGTCGCGCCCTCGAAGATGCCGGAATTGAGCTTGCCGCCCTTGGTCATGCGGAAGATCTTGGGCAGCGGGCGCGGCGGCGTGTAGGTTTCCAGCCGCTCCACCGCGCGCGGGGAGAGGATGAGAATGCCGTGGGCCGCCTCGCCGCCGAGCGCCTTCTGCCAGGAGAAGGTGACGACGTCGAGCTTGGCGATATCCACGTCCTGCGCGAACACGGCCGAGGTGGCGTCGCAAATCGCCAGGCCCTCGCGGTCGGCGGGGATCCAGTCGGCATTGGGCACGCGCACGCCCGAGGTCGTGCCGTTCCAGGTGAACACCACGTCGCGGCTGAAATCCACCGCGTCGAGGTCGGGCAGCTCGCCATAGCCGGACTCGAGCCGGCGCACGTCATCGAGCTGGAGCTGCTTGACCACGTCGGTCACCCAGCCCGCGCCGAAGCTTTCCCAGGCCAGCATGTCGACGCCACGCGCGCCCAGCATCGACCACAACGCCATTTCCACGGCGCCGGTGTCGGAGGCGGGCACGATACCGATGAGATAGTCGGAAGGAACCTCGAGAAGCTCGCGCGTCAGATCGATGGCGCGCTGGATGCGCTGTTTCGCCGGCTTGGCACGATGCGAGCGCCCGACGAGCGCATCCTTGAGCGCGTCGGCGGCAGTCCAGCCAGGGCGTTTTGCGCAGGGTCCCGAGGAAAAATTCGGATTCGCCGGACGGACATCCGGCTTGGCGGCGGTGGCCGCAGTCATATCAGTCATGTCAATCTACCCTTTCAGATAGGCGCCCCCCGGTGGGGAGGGGTGACCCGCTGCGGGTGGTACGCCGATTGAAGGGACATTGCAAGGGGCGGGCGTGGAGCGTGACCCGACAGTGGGTATCCGCTCTCGCGCCGGCGCAACCTGAAGGGGACTTGCTCACCTTTCCAAAACCATTCGGGCATTCAGGTATTTGTCACAACCCCCCGATATGTGCGCTAGTATGACCGACACGAAATATTGGCTGGAGGATATTCATGCGCCACACTGCCCGTTTTCTCGCACCCTGCCTGACGGCAGCCGCCCTGGCCACACCGCCCGCGCTGGCCCAGGACGATGCCGGTAGCGGCATGGCCGCGGAGCTCGAAAAGATCGACTTCACCGTCGAGGTCCCCGAAGTTCAGGCCGACGATTCCAGCATGGACACCGCGGCGATCAAGGCCGTGCTCGAAGGCGGCTTCACCGACCATGCCGAGGACCTGGCTACCCTCGACGCCGCGCGCATCACGGTGCCCACTATCACGATCTCCTACGACCCGCCGATGGATGGCGTGGACGACATGGAAGGACCGGTGACCATCGAATACAGCGATCTCGTTCTGGAGAACGTGGCGGACGGCATCGCCAAATCGCTGACGCTGGGCGGGTTCAGCATGGAACAGGACGGCGGCGCGGCCGAATTCGGCGAGGTACAAGTCGCCAACTACGATTTCGGCGCGCTGTTCGCCGTTTACGGCATCATCGAGGCCAGCGAGACGGGCATGCGCACCGTCTTCGACAGCTTCGACATCGCGGGGGGCACCTTCACCGGCGCACAAGGGGGCGGGTGTACGCTCGGCCCCATTCACGCCGGCGCCATGCGCGCCCGGCCGCTCGAACGCCCGATCGAGGAGCTTATCGCCCTGACCGCGCGCGCGGACGCCGAAGAGGAGGAGATGGGGGCGCCTGCACCCGAGACCACGGCGGAACTCATCGCGTTCCTCGGCGACCTCGCGACCGCCTTCGAAACATCGCCCGTCACGGTCGGCGAACTCGACTGCGCCGGCGAGGATGACGAGGGCGAGCCCGTCGAGGTCGCCATCGAGTCCTTCGAGATCGGCGGCTATGCCAATGCCAGGTATCCCGAAATCAACGTGAGCGGGATCGACGTTACCGCGGCCGACGGCACGATCGCCATCAAGAATTTCACGCTCAAGAGCATCGACTATGCCGGCCCGCTCGCCGCCATCGAGCAGGCCGCCGGCGAAATCGACGACGACTGGTTCGAGGACAACGCCCGCAAGATGATGCCCGTCTTCGAGGGCTTCTCGCTCACGGGCGCCGACGTCGATGCGCCTGACCCGGAAACCCCCGGCGAGCGCATCAAGGGATCCCTCGGCTCGCTCGATCTCACGCTGGGCGCCTACAGAAACGCCATACCCACCGAGATCTCTTCGCATGCCCGCGACGTGACCCTCGTGGTGCCCGAGGCGTATTTCGAGGAGGCTGCTGCCGAGATCAGGGAGCTGGGTCTGACCGAGATGACGCTGGGCTACGAGCTTGCCGCCGCCTGGCACCCGGACACCAACACCATCTCGCTCGACGAGCTGTCCATCAATGGCAAGAATCTCGGCCGCATCGCGGTCACTGCCATGCTCGGCAATGCGGGCGAGGAGCTGTTCGCGGACAACCCCACCATGGCGATGATGGCCGGTATGGGGCTGACGGTGAAGTCGGCCGGCGTCGACATCGCCAATGAGGGCCTTCTCGAGGCGATCGTCACCCTCGCCGCGGCCGAGCAGAACATGCCGCCCGAGGCTCTGCGCGCCATGGTGGCCGGCATGGCCCAGGGCGGCATCATCTCGGTGCTGCAGAACAGCGACGATGCCCAGGCCCTCGCAGCGGCCGTGCACACCTTCCTCGACGGCGGCAGCTCGCTCTCGGTCGATGCCACCGCGATCGACGAGGCCGGTGTGGGCCTTGCCGAACTGCAGCGCCTCGAATCCGACCCCGCCGCGCTCGCCCAAAAGGTAAGCATCGAGTCCTCTGCCGAATAGAGGACGCCATAAGACGAAGAAATCGAGGGGCCACACGGCCCCTCGATCACTTTTGTCGCTTCCCGCCTGACTCCTGCCGCAACTGGGGTGTAGGGTGTAAAAGCCGTCCGCGCGAAGAACGCGACGGCTGTTCAGGAGCTTCACCTTATTGAGAAGGGAGGTTCTCAAATGAAACGCTCTGATCCCCTGGATATGGAAGTAACGGCCCGCCCGGTCGCTCCGGCGATGTCGCGGACCGAACGCCTTGAGCGGTGGGCCCGTCTCCTCGAAGAGTATGAGGGACGGATCGTGCCCCTGCCGGGTATCGAGTACATGACGCCGGAACGACGGCGCGAGCTCACCGGGCCGAGTTACCCGATGACGGTCGCCTTCGCTGATCCGGTGTTCCGCAGCATGGGACTGCCAAGCGACCGGTTGGGCGACTCGCTCGACTTCTTCGGGCTCACCGAAGACGATGCGCATCACCTGATGTGCGAGTGCGTCAGCACCGGCGCCATGATCCCGCACCGCCTGCGCCACTACGCCAGGACCGGCCGTCACGCCGGGTTCTGGACGCAGGCACGCAGCCTGCTGCGCCGTTGAGCCGGGGAACACCCCCAGGCTGACAAAGGGGGCACTTCTGGATAGAAACCAGCCCCAGCGCCCGGACTTCCCGGACGCCCGTAAGGCCGGGCC
>CAZNHG010000081.1:4301-12126 GCA_964572555.1 uncultured Devosiaceae bacterium
GGCGCATCGATTGATCCGTCAGACGGCCGCCAACGTAAGCGGGTAGAACGCGCTCGAGCAATCAATGGGAGCCGACCCGCTTGATCACCATCGTGTGGTTCCGCCAGGACCTGCGCCTTGCCGACAACCCCGCTCTCACTCACGCTACGGGGCGTGGAGAGGTGTTGCCCGTCTATATCCGCGAACGCAGCGCCCGTGGCCATGCCGCGCCGGGCGGGGCCAGCCGGTGGTGGCTGCACCACAGCCTTACCGCCCTCGCGGCCGGCCTTGGCGGCATGGCGTTCTTCATCGGCGACGCGGGAGAAGTTCTCCGCCGGCTCGTGCGCGAGACCGGTGCCGAAGCCGTGGTGTGGAACCGCTGCTACGAGCCGCATGCCATCGCCCGCGACATGGCGATCAAGGCCGATCTGCGCAGCCAGGGCATCGAGGTCGAAAGCTTCAGCGCATCGCTTCTTCACGAACCCTGGGACCTTCGGACCGGCGCCGGCGGCCCCTACAAGGTGTTCACGCCCTACTACCGCGCCGCCTCGGCCCGCGGCCACGCACAACCGACGCCTGCGCCAGAGGCGATCACCCTTGCGGATTGCGACTTCGGCGAACCGCTCGACGCCGTCTTCCCGATGCCGGAAAACCCGAACTGGGCCGCAGGCTGGAGCGACATCTGGCAGCCGGGCGAAGCTGGGGCCCTCTCCCGCTTCGGCCGGTTCATCGACGGCGATCTGCCGGGCTACGCCATCCTGCGCGACCGGCCCGACCTCACCCATGTCTCGCGCCTTTCCCCGCATCTGCACCACGGCGAGATCTCGCCGCGCCAGGTCGCTGCGAAGGCGCGCTTTGTCGCCGACAGCCAGCCCGAACGCGCAACGGATGTGGAGAAGTTCGTCGCCGAACTGCATTGGCGCGAATTCTCCTATCACTTGTTGTACCACTTCCCCGACCTGTCCGAAGCCAACTGGCGTCCCGCCTTCGATGCCTTCGTGTGGCGCAACGCACCGGGAAACCTCGCGGCGTGGCAGGAGGGCCGCACGGGCTATCCGCTGGTCGACGCCGCGATGCGCGAGCTGTGGGCCACCGGCTACATGCACAATCGCATGCGCATGGTCGCGGCGAGTTTCCTGATCAAGCACCTGCGTATCGACTGGCGGAAAGGACAGGACTGGTTCTGGGACACGCTGGTCGACGTCGACCTCGCCAACAATGCGGCGAGCTGGCAATGGGTCGCCGGCAGCGGCGTCGACGCCGCCCCCTTCTTCCGGATATTCAACCCCGTCACACAAGGCGCCAGGTTCGACCCCGAAGGTGCCTATGTGCGCCGATGGTGCCCCGAACTCGCCGGCTTGAGCGTCCGCCATATCCATGCACCGTGGAAAGCGCCGGACGCGGCGCTTCAGGAAGCGGGCATCATCCTGGGCGAAACCTACCCACACCCTGTCGTCGACCATGCCGAGGCGCGCCACAAGGCACTCGAGGCGTATGAGGCGGTCAAGAAGGTGAATGCGCGGTAGGGCCTGTATGACGTTCCGCGAGAGGGTTGGCTCCGGGCCCAAGTGCCCGCGCTTTGACAGACTCAGTATGAAGGTTCGCGATGCGGGGCCCTACCCCACGACTCCGGCCACATACGTGCCGATGTAGTAGGGCCACACGATCAGCGCGAACAGGCCCTTCCAGAACCCCAGTCCCAGGAACCCTATCGTGAACAGCCACCCCACAAACCAAAGCACCCCGAGCGAGGAGTGCTGTTCGACCTTAACCCGTTCCGCCATGACGGCCCTCCATCCACGATTGGCACTGGAGCGTTTTCAGAACAAGTGGATACCACTTGTCCGGTTCGAACCGAAGGTCCGCGCAAGCCAATACGCGGCCACTCAAGAACATCGAGCATCCGTTCTGAGTGAATCAGAACGGAAAATGCACCAGGTAACACAGGCGCCCGCCGGCCGGCTTGATCGAGATCAACCTGCCTCTTCGCACGTTGCCGCGCGTTCATGCAGAAGCGCCTGCTCGCGCGTGTTGCGCGTCATGTCCGCCGCAGCAAGAAAGGCCGCGCGGGCCTCGGCGAGGCGGCCCAGCTTGAAAAGCAGGTCGCCGCGCACGCTGGGCAGAAGGTGGTAGCCCTTGAGGGCGGGGCTGTCGACGAGCGCATCCGCGATGGCAAGGCCCGCCGCGGGGCCGAAGGCGAAGCCGTGGGCGACGGCGCGGTTGAGCTCGATCACTGGCGAGGGCGTCACCTCGGCGAGAATTTCGTAGAGCGCGGCGATCTTCGGCCAGTCGGTTTCCTCGGCCGTGCGCGCCCGGGCGTGACACGCCGCGATGGCCGCCTGCAGGGTATAGGGCCCGCGCTCGGCATCCAGCCCCTCCGCCGTCTCCAGCGCTGCAAGCCCGCGCCGGATCAGCATCTGGTCCCACAGGGACCGGTCCTGTTCGAGCAGGAGGATCGGCGCGCCGTCCGCATCCGTGCGGGCACCGGTGCGTGAAGCCTGGATCTCCATCAACGCGACGAGGCCATGCACCTCCGGCTCGTCCGGCATCAGCCCGGCGACGATCCGTCCGAGCCGCAGCGCCTCCGCGCACAGGGCGGGACGCAACCAGTCATCGCCGCTGGTGGCCGAATAGCCCTCGTTGAATACCAGGTAGATCACCTCGAGCACCGAGCCCAGGCGCTCGGCCCGCTCGGCCCCGTGCGGCACCTCGAAGGGATGCTTGTTGTCGGCAAGGACGCGCTTGGCGCGCACGATGCGCTGGGAAAGCGTGGGCTCGGCCACCAGAAAGGCCCGGGCGATCTCGCCGGTCGTGAGCCCGGCGATCAGCTTCAGCGTCAGCGCCACCCGCCCCTCCCGCGGGATTGCCGGGTGGCAGGAGGTGAAGATCAGGCGCAACAGATCGTCGCCGATATCGTCGTCGAGGCGATCATCCGGCGCGGGCTGGGTCTCGCGCCCTTCCATGTCGGCGGTGACCTCGAGAGTGTCCAGCTTGCGGGCGGCCATGACGTTGCGGCGGAAATAGTCGCGCGCCCGGTTCTTCGCCGTCGTCATCAGCCAGGCGCCGGGGTTGGAGGGCACGCCCTCCGCGGGCCAGTGCTGCAGTGCCATGACGAGCGCATCCTGCGCCAGCTCTTCGGCCAGCCCCACATCCCGCACGATGCGCGTCAGCCCGGCGATCAGCCGGGCCGACTCCATGCGCCAAACGCTCTCGATGGTCCTGTTGACGTCCCGCTCGCTCATGGAACGGGATCAAACCACCGGCGAAGCCTGGCGGCAAGAGGTATCCCCGGGGCACGAAGCGATCCCCGGGGAACGCGGTCTACTGGGCGAACATGCCCTTCGGTTCCTCGCCCTGAAGGAAGGGCTCGATGAAGGCGTGAAGCAGCTCCGGCTGGGTGATGACGGCGGTGTGCGCGGTCGCCGGCAGAACCGCCATGCGCGATTCCGGCAGCGGCTGACCCATGTCGCCCATGCCCCCGCCGCCGAGCAGGCGGAACAGGGAAACCGAGTGCTCGAGGGTAACCACGTCCGCGTCCCCGGTGACAATCAGCATCGGCGCCTCGAGCGCCTCGACGTCCGCCTTCCAGGCCATCGGCTCGTGCTCGAGCGCGATCAGCTTTTCCACGAGCGCGGGAAAGCCTTCGGGGTCGGCCGCGAGTTCGCGGTAGTCCGCCTCCATGGGCGTGCCCACGAACATGTCGGCACTCATCTGGGGGATGAACTCCCGGAATGCCGGCTGCCAGCCCTCGACGTCGTAGGAAACCGAGGCGGCGACGAGCTTGTCGACCTTTTCGGGGTGCCGGATCGCCACCTGCAGCCCCGCCGCCGCGCCCATCGAATAGCCGAAGATGTCAGCTTTCTCGATACCCGTGGCGTCCATGAAGGCGGCCACGTCGTCGGCGAGGTTGGGATAGGTGATCGGCCGGTCGATGTCGGTGGTGCGACCGTGCCCCTGCAACTCGAGCGCATAGACCTCGTGGGTCTCTGCCAGCATGGGGACGATCTCGCCCATGGTGGGGATGTTCATGTAGGCACCGTGCAGGATGATCAGCGGATCGCCCTCGCCCGACACCTCGTAGTACATCTGCATCCCATTGACTTCGACCCGGTCGCCTTCCGGCCCGGACTGGGCCAGCGCCGGACCCGGCATGACAAGGGCCGTGGCGATGAAGAGCGTGCGTAGCATTTTCGTTTGTCCTTTTCGTATCGTGCGCCGCTGCCGGCGCGAATGACGTTGCGGGTGGCGGCCTATGCGTCGCCTTCGCCCTCGACTGCCGCGGGGTCCATCCACATGGGCTCGAAGATGTGCCCGTCGGGGTCCTCGAAGGTGCGGCCATACATGAAACCCATGTCCTGCGGCTCGCGGATATCGGCCTTGCCGCCGGCCTTCGCGGCCGCATCGACGATGGCATCCACCTCCGCGCGGCTGTCCCGCGACAGCGCGATGAGGCATCCGGTCTCCTTCGTCGCATTCGCGATGGGCTTGGGCGTGAAGGTCTTGAAGAAGTCGTGGGTCAACAGCATGAACACGATGGTGTCCGACCAGGCCATGCTGGCCGCGTTCTCGTCGGAGAACTGCATGTTCTGCTCGCACCCGATGGCCTTGTAGAAATTGATGGAGGCCTGGAGGTCCTTCACGGGCAGGTTCACGAAAATCATCTTCGGCATTTCAAATCTCCTGTTTGGGGGTCGTTGCGACCCGGAATCACTTGGTGACGGGCTTCTCGTTTTCCGCGCGCCAGGCCCTCTCTCGGTCGAGATACTCCTTGGAGACCTCGTCCTCGGCGAAGTCGGAAACGTCGAACACCTTGCGCAACTCGACTTCGGCGCCCTCGCCGATCGGAATGCGCCGGGTCCAGTTCAGGGCCTCCTCGTAGGACTTCACGTCGATCAGCCAGAAGCCCGCGATCAGCTCCTTGGCCTCGGCGAACGGGCCATCGGTGACAACGGTCTCGCCATTTTTCCTGGTGACGCGCGCACCCCTGCTGCTAGGCTGCAGGCCCTCCCCGGCGAGCAGGACGCCCGCCTTGATCAGCTCGTCGTTGAACCGGCCCATCGCCGCGATGTCCTCCGACGACGGCATCGTGCCCGCCTCGGTCTGCTCGTCCGATTTGATGATCATCATGTAGCGCATCGTTCTGTCTCCTTTGCCGGCACATGAGGGAAACGGGCATTTCCCGCTCCTGCCAACACGACGAACGGGCACATCGATTTACGACATGCCCGCGGCAATTTTTTTGATCCTTTTTCGCAGGGCATCCGAAAGCCCCGGAAAACCGGGACTTTACCGCCAGCGCTCCTAAAGCCGTCCGATCAGCTCACGCGCGGCAGCCGGATTGGTCACCTTGTGGCCGGCGATCATGTAGATGAACACCTCCCGCGGATCGCCCTCGCCCGCTTCCGGATCGCCGACATATTGCAGATGCTCGGCCGGGGCGTGGCCGTCCGCCCATTGCCGCGCCGCATCGGCGACGAGATCAAGCTCTTCGGAGCTGTAGCCCGCCGGTTCGCTCTCGCTCGCGGTCTGCAGGCGCACATAGACGAAGGGGGCCGTCAGATCGGCGATCTGGGGATAGCTCTCGTGCACGCTGACGATCACCGCAACACCGTGCCGGCGCAGAAGGTCGATGAACTCGGGATGCTTGAAGCTGTCGTGCCGCACCTCGACCGCGTGCCTGAGCGAGACGCCGTCGATCTCGGGCGGAAGCGCGGCGAGGAACTTGTCGAAGTCCTCTGCGTCGAACTTCTTGGTCGCCATGAACTGCCAGTTGATCGGCCCCAGCTTGGGCCCCAGCTCGGCGATGCCGCTGGTGACGAACTTCTCGATCGAGCCTGCCGATTCCGCCAGCACGCGCCGGTTGGTGGCGAAGCGCGGGCCCTTCATGGCGAAAACGAAATCGTCCGGCGTCTCGTCGTGCCACTTCCTAAAACTCGCGGGCTTCTGCGAGCCGTAATAGGTGCCATTTATCTCGATGGAGGTGAGCTGGCGGCTGGCATATTCGAGCTCGCGCGCCTGCGCCAGGCCCTCGGGGTAGAACGAGCCGCGCCAGGGCGCGTAGGTCCAGCCGCCGATACCGACGCGAATTTTCGGTTCCGCCATTCATGTCCTCCCGGGAAACGATCAAATCAAAGAACCACCGAGAGGAGCGCACCCGGCGGCAAAGCGCAAGTCGGATTTTACTTCAGATTCGGGCAGGGAAAGGGCACGGGTGTGTGCACGGGCGGGCGTCAGAGCGCCGGGCGAAAAAAGGGAATCCGGTTTTTCGCCTAGCCGGCGCGACCACAAAGAATCGAGGTCGTCGGGAGATTTGGATAATCGCCCGACGATCTAGACGGCGGGGTGATGAATCCGCCCCGAGGGCGCGGGGATCTCCATCAGTTCGGCGACCCGCTGCTCGATCAGCCGACGCAACTGCGCATCGCTGAGCGATTCCGTACCGGCGCGGGCAAACGATGCGATCGTGGTCACGCCGTCTCCGTCACCGATCCTCACCGTAAAGGAGACGAGACCGGCGTCCGGATGCCGGGCAAATTCCACGATCTTCAACTCGCGCACGACACAACTCCGCTCAACGCCTGCGGCGGGCACAATGACCGCCAACTGCGGCGGCGTCATGATGGGATTGGGGCGGACATTGACACAAATGCGTGCCCACCGGACTTGCGAACAAAACGGGAATCGGCACAACTGATACCTTCCGTCTTCAGCCGTCCGGATTCGTCATGCCCTCGACCAAACGCCCCGCCGTGAAGAAGAAAATGCCGGCGCCGGTGCCCCTCGACAAGGCGCGGGCCCGCGCCATCTGGCTGACGGCGCAGGGCCTGACGGCGCGCGAGCCCTTCGGCGCCGGACCCGAGGCGGTGCGCCGGACCATCGAGCATCTGGGATACGTGCAGATCGACACGATCAACGTGATCGAACGCTGCCACCACCATATCCTTTACAACCGCATCCCCGCCTATACCCGCGCCGACCTGCACCACGCCCAGAGCGAGGCGAAGACTGTCTTCGAGTACTGGACGCATGCGCTCAGCTTCGTGCCGGTCAGGGATTTCCGGCATTTTGTCGCGACCATGAAGCGGCACCGCCGGGAGCCTTCCGGCTTCTCCGCGCAGGCCGGCCGGCGCGAGATCGCCCGGGTGCTGCGCCGCATCCGCGAGGAAGGCCCGCTGACGATCTCGGACATCACCGACGACAAGCTCGTCGAAAGGAACCACCCCTGGGCCAGCCGCAAGCCCTCCAAGCGCGCCCTGCAGGCGGGGTTCTACAATGGCGAGCTGGTCATTGCCCGGCGCGAGGGCATGCTCAAGACCTACGAGCTGACCGAGCGTCACTTCGGCTGGGAGAGGCTGCCCAAGCCCGCTACGCAGAACCAGACCAACCAGTACCTGCTCGACCGCGCACTGACCGCCCAGGGGCTCGTCTCGCTCGACTCCATCTGCCACCTCAACGCGAAGGCCAAGCCGGCCGTCGCCGCGCTGATCGACAAGCACGTCCGGGCCCGCCGCCTCGTGCCCGTCGCCATCGAGGGATACGAGAAAGTGAGCCATTGGGCCCGGCCCGGGACCCTCGAAGCCCCGCCGGAGACGCCCACGCTCATCCATATCCTGTCACCTTTCGATCCGATGATCATCCAGCGCAAACGCACGGCTATGATCTTCGACTACGAGCACGTCTTCGAGGCCTACGTGCCGAAGGACAAGCGCCGCTACGGCTATTTCACGCTGCCCGTGCTCGACGGCGCCGAAATCGTCGCCGCGCTCGATCTCAAGGCCGACCGGCAGAATGGCACATTGCGCGTCCAGGCCTGGCACTGGATCGGCAACGGCAACGCCGCCGACCA
>CAZNHG010000082.1:0-12046 GCA_964572555.1 uncultured Devosiaceae bacterium
CGTGAATCGGAATTGGATGAGCCGAATTGGTTCAGCAGGGCTTTCTTGCTGGTCGGTCCGATACCATCGATCTCGTCGAGAGGATTGCGGGAAATATCCTTCTTGCGCCGTGCGCGGTGGGTGCCGATGGCGAAGCGGTGGGCCTCGTCACGCAGGCGCTGGACATAGTAGAGGACGGGGTCGCGCGCAGGCAGCATGAAGGGCTCGTGTCCCTCCATGAAGAAGGTTTCGCGCCCTGCATTGCGTTCCTCGCCCTTGGCGATGCCGATCAGGGTGATCTCGCGCGGCAGCTCGATCTCGGCGAGCACCGAACGCACGGCCTCCAGCTGTCCCTTGCCGCCGTCGATGAGCACGACGTCCGGCCAGTCGGGCATTCCGGAAGCGATGTCCTCGGCGTCCGCCGCACTTTCCGCCGCGAGCCGTGTGAAACGGCGCGTGAGGACTTCGCGCATCATGCCGAAATCATCGCCCGGGGTGAGGTCCTCGGACTTGATGTTGAAGGTGCGGTAATGCTTCTTCGAGAGGCCCTCCGTGCCGGCCACGATCATCGCGCCCACGGCGTTGGTGCCCTGAATGTGCGAGTTGTCATAGACCTCGATGCGGCGTGGTGCTTCCTCGAGCCCGAAGGTTGCGGCCATGCCTTCGAGCAGGTTCTTCTGCGTTGCGCCCTCGGCGAGCTGGCGGCCCAGCGCTTCCTTGGCGTTGTTGAGGGCGTGATCGACGAGATCGCGCCTTTCGCCGCGCTGCGGTGCGGAAATCCGCACCTTGTGTCCGGCCCGCGTGCCCAACGCCTCGGCCATCAGTTCATTGTCGCTGAGAGGGTGGGAGACGAGAATCTGCTTCGGCGCCGGGCGGTTCTCGTAGAACTGCGATATGAAGGCTTCCAGCACCTCGGCCTCGTCCAGCGAGGCGTCGGCGCGCGGGCGGAAGGCGTGGTTGCCCCAGTTCTGGTGGGCGCGGAAGAAAAAGACCTGCACGCAGAACTGCCCGGCCTCGTGGTGGATAGCGAAGATATCCGCTTCCTCGACCGTGCGGGCCGTCGTGTCGCCCTGGCTCTGGATCAGCGCCAGGGCCGAGAGGCGGTCCCGCAGCATCGCGGCGCGTTCGAAATCAAGGTTTTCCGCGGCGTCGTTCATCTCCTTGGAGAGGTTTTCCTGCACCTTCTGCGACTTGCCGGAGAGAAAGGCGCGGGCGTCGTCGGCAAGGGCCTGGTAGTCCTTGATAGCGATTTCGCCGGTACACGGGGCAGCGCAACGCTTGATCTGGTGCTGAAGGCAGGGGCGTGTCCGCGAGGCATAGAAACTGTCCGAGCAGTTGCGCAGCAGAAACGCCTTCTGCAGGGCCGCGATGGTGCGGTTCACGGCGGTTGCGGAGGCGAAGGGGCCGAAATAGTGGCCTTTGCGGCGGCGCGTGCCGCGGTGCTTGGTCAGCTCCGGTGCTTCGTGCTCAGTGGCGATCAGGATGTAGGGAAAACTCTTGTCGTCGCGCAGCAGCACATTGAAGCGCGGGCGCAGGCGCTTGATGAGGTTGGCCTCGAGCAGAAGCGCCTCGCTCTCGGTCTCGGTGCGCACGAACTCCATCGAGCATGTCGCGGCGATCATGCGCTGGATGCGGACCGGATTGCCCTCGTAACGCGTGTAGTTCGTCACGCGTGCCCTAAGGCTCCGGGCCTTGCCCACGTAGATGACGTTTTTCTTGTCATCGAGCATGCGATAGACACCGGGCGCCGTCGGCAGCGTCCTGACGAAGGCCTTGATGATGTCGGGACCGGATTGATCGTGGCTCATGTCCGTCTCGGTGTCACAGCGCGGTGCGCTGGCCATTCGAGGTGCGATCCGCCGTCGAGGGCGAGCATCTGCCCCGTCACGGCCCTGGCGCCCACAAGATACAACAGCGCATCGGCGATGTCGTCAGGGCGCGCACCATCGCCCAGCGGCAGGCCGGATGTGCGTTCGTGGAAGCTGTCCTGGGTCTGGTCCGCGTCGGGCAGGGTGGGGCCGGGCCCGATGGCATTGACACGGATGCGCGGCGCCAGGCTCTGCGCCATGGTCTGCGTCGCCGACCACAGCACGGTCTTGGACAGTGTGTACGAGGTGTGTGCCGGCGCGAGCTGCCAAACGCGCTCGTCGATGATGTTGACGATGGTCCCGTGCGCACCCTCGGGGAGCTGCGTGGCGAAATCGCGTGCCAGGAACAGTGGTACTTCCGCATGGATACCGAAATGGGCGTCCCACAACGCCTCGTCCAGTGTTTCCACGCTGTCGGATTCGTAAATCGAGGCGTTGTTTACCAGAATTCCCAAAGGGCCGAATGGCCCGGCCGCGCGTGCAATCACCCTGCGGCGCTGACCACGGTTGAGAAGGTCGGCCTTAAGCAGCGCGGCGCGCCCGCCGTTCTTCGTGATGGATGCGTGCAGTGCCTCGGCATCGGATTCCGAGGTGCGGTAGTGGATGATGACCGGATGGCCGGCTTCCGCGAGCCGGCGGGCGAGGGTGGCGCCGATCCTGTCCGCGGCCCCGGTGACAAGGGCGGCGCCGGGGGTGTGGTTGTTGTCGTTCATGACGTCAAACTGGCACTTGGTTGCGCAGAACTGCAAGACTGTAGGCGATGTAGGCGAGCGTCATGACAACGCCCTCGACCCTGTTCACACGGCGCGTGGCGAAGGCGATGGGCACCATCGCGACGGCGGCGGCCAGCATCACCCAGATGTCGAAGCGCATGATCGCCGGGTCGATGTCAAGCGGCACCAGCGCTGCGGTGAGGCCCAGGATGCCCAGTACGTTGAAAATGTTCGAGCCGATCACGTTTCCGATGACCACGCCTGTGTGCTTGCGCAGCGCGGCGGCGACGCTGGTCGCGAGTTCGGGCAGGGACGTTCCCAGTGCCACGATGGTCAGGCCCACGGCACTCTCGGCGACCCCGAGCATGTCCGCCACGCCGAGCGCGCCCCGAATCGTCAGATTGCCGCCGAGCCCGAGCCCCACGATCCCCAGGGTCACGAAAACCAGCGTTCGCGGCACCGGCAGGGGTGCTGCGTCCAGCTCCGCCAGTTCAGTGGCGGCCGAGCCGTCGGAACGCGAGCGGGACGCCGCGATGCCGCTTGATACGAGGTAGACGAGCAGCAGGGCGAACAGGGCGATGCCTTCCAGCCGGGATATGTGGCCGTCCAGCCCCATCAGGGCAAGGGCGATGCTCACCGCGATCATGTAGAGGGCCGAGCGCCGTATGCCTGCCTGTTCCAGAACGATGGGCGTGATCACCGCGGGCAGCCCCAGCACCAGCAGGATATTGGCAATGTTGGAGCCCACCACGTTGCCCACCGCAAGGCCGGGCGCACCCGACAGGGCTGCTTCCAGCGAGACGATCAACTCCGGTGCCGAGGTGCCGAAGGAGACGACGGTCAGCCCGATGACGAGAGGCGGGATATGCAGGCGCTGCGCAGCGGAAACCGCGCCGCGCACCAGCGCGTCACCGGCCAGCACGAGAATAACCAGCCCCGTGATCAGGGTCGCAATCGCCATGTGTCGTAGCCCTCGGGTTTGCCCGTGTTGATGCACCCGCCCGCCGGATGCCGCGTGAGACTTCAAGCATATGGGAACGGGACTGCGAATAGCCAAATTCACGTTTCCGTGCAAAACATTGGGTGTGGCGGTCCCGGATCGCTCGTGCCTCGGGGAGGGAGCATGCTCACGACGACTCACGTGCTGATCGGCGCTGTGGCGACGACGCGCCCCCGGTTCAGGCCGTGGCAGATCACGCTCGGCTGGCTCGGCGGGTTCTTCCCCGACGTCTCCGTCTTCCTCATGGTGGGTTATGCCCGCACCATGAGGCCCGGCGCCAACCTGTGGCGGGCGCCGGACGGCCTCTACTGGCAGGAGCCGTGGCAGACCTATTCGGCGATTCTCAATTCCATCCCGCTATGGGCGACGCTGGCGCTTGCCGGCTGGCTCGTCCATCGCCACTCGGCGCGGTTCAAGGCGCTCGGACTGGGGCTGTTGATTTTCGGTGCGGCCGCACTGTTGCACGTCCTGTTCGATTTTCCGGTGCACACCGACGACGCCCACGTGCATTTCTGGCCGTTCAGCGACTGGCGATTCCACTCGCCGGTCTCGTACTATCGGGCCTCGCACTACGGCAATATCGTTCAACCCATGGAAATAGCCGTCGATCTTGTCCTGGCGGCGTATCTGGTCGTCCGCTTCAGGCAATGGCCGGTGCGCATTCTGGCGGTGCTTCTGGCACTGCCGCCGCTGCTGTTCCAGGTTCCCGCGATTGTCGACGGTCTATTCGACGGTCGGCATGCCGATATCGGGCGCCGCATAGACGACGGGGAACGTGTCGGGACCGCCTTCGCCGGTGCAGGCCGTGCGGGCGCGCATGATGAGCATCTTGAAGGCATACTCGTCCCACTGCCATCTGCCCACAGTGCCGCAATCGCCCACGCCACGACCCTTCGCGAACGTGGAGAGCAGGCCCGTCGTCTCGTCGAAGGACGGGTTCACCAGAACGGCCTGACCGCCCCAGCCCATGGAGTCCGAATAGGTGGCGAAATAGATCTGGCCGGCGCCGTTCCCGTCCGCCACATAGGCTGTGTAGCCGAGATTGTAGGCTCCTGCCCAGCAGGGCAGTAGATACAGCGTGTGGATGGCGCTGAGGCGATAGGACTGCACCTCGTCGCCGTGCACCAGGCTCTCCGGGTCTCCGCATTCGTTGTGCTCGGCGTTGCGCGCGACGAGATCGTCCGGCACGGGCGCAGGCTCGCGCGTCGAAACCTGATCGAGCCGCGAGGGCGGAGCGCCCGCCAGCCGGGCCGCACCCACATTGCCCTGCTGCTCCTCCATCCAGAGGATCGAGGCGCTGAGCCCGGACAGTGACAGATTCACCTCGCGCGTAACTCCGGTCGTGTCCCGGAAGCTGAACGTTACCTCACGCCCCGGAATCAGGCGGTCGAGCAGGTCCTGGGCCCTTGGGCCGACGAAATGGAACGCGTTGAGGCGTCCGAATGCGCCCACGTCGTTCGGCGCGGTGAAGACCTGGGTGCTGCCGTCGATTGTCACGGTGATGTCCGCGTCCTGGGCGGGCAGGGCGGCGTTGGTGGTGAGCGAGATTTTCCACTGCTCGTCATAGGCGCGCTTGCGCAAGGCCAGCCTGTAGTCGGGCAGGATGCTGTCCGAGGTATCGGCATCCACCGCAATGTGCGCTTCGCATGCGTCCAGATCGTCGCATTGCGCCTGCCAGTCGCGGAACTCCTCGGCCGCTCCGGGGGCGGCCAGAATCATGGTTGTCATCAGTGCGATCGCGAGCCGCATGATATGTCTCCCTCAACAATACCGCCCGAAGCGCAGGGTAGCGGCTGAGTTTGTGGGGTCAAACCCGGATGCTTGCCCGGGCGCGGCGTGTTGACTGCGCCCTCGCCGTAGTCAAGAAATCCGGATCGGGCGGCTGAAGTATATCACGTCAGCCGGGTTGGTCGCGGACGCCGGGTCACGAGGGCACGGAGTTCGGTCGTGTGAGGAACGGGGTCATGGCGGACCGGGCAAGCGCCGGCGCGGATGCTGCGGGCGACAACATCGCGCGGGGAATTGGGCTGACCATCCTGTCGGTGGCCATCTTCGGGGTGCAGGACGCGGTGGTGAAGGCGCTGGTCCAGGACTATTCGCCCTTCCAGATTTCAATGATGCGCTACTGGGCCTTCGCGCTGTTCTCTGTGCTGCTCGTCATGCGGCAGGCGCCGCTCAGGCAGGCGTTCCAGTCGAAAGCTCCCCGTTGGCAGGTCGCGCGGGGCGTGTTGCTGATGGCCGATGTATGGATGTTCGCCATCGCGCTGCGCACGGTGCCACTGGGCGAACTGCAGTCGATCTCGATGATCTATCCGCTGCTCGTCACCCTGATGGCCGTGCCGTTGCTGGGCGAGAAGGTCGGCGCATTCCGCGTGGGGGCGGTTGTGGCCGGGTTCGCCGGCGCACTGGTCATCATCCGCCCCGGCGGCCTGCCACTCGATATCGGGGTGCTGTTCGCCGCGCTGTCGGCGGCGGGGTATGCAGGCTACGTCGTTTGCACCCGCAAGGCGGCGCAGATCGACAGCACCGCGACCTGCATGATCTATGTCAGCGTCATCGGCATGCTGTTGTCCTCGGCTGTGGGCGTGTTCTTCTTCGAGCCGATGGACTGGCGCGGTGCGATGCTGCTCGCCGTGGTGATGGGCACCATGATCTGCGCACACGCGCTGATGATGGTCGCCCTGCGTCATGCACCGGCGAGCGTGCTGCAGCCGTTCAATTATCTCATCCTGCCCTGGGCAATCGTCCTGTCCTTCGTGATCTTCGGCCACCTGATCGATTTCGTTTCGCTGATCGGTGCAGCGGTCGTCGCCGGAGCGGGCCTGACGATCTGGTGGCGGGAGCGGCGGCGCAAGATCGATGTCACCGATCCGGAGACGACGCCGGCGGGGCGCGAATAGCGAGAATTCGGCTGAACGGGAGCTGAACGCGACTTTCCCGCGGGGTTCAGGTGGATTGTGCCAAGCTTGCCTCAGAATTGGCGCAATCGAGGGGATTAAACCATGACCCTGACCAACTCCATCGTAACGGCCTGCATTATGACATTGACTGCCATCGCGCCCGCCAAGCCGGCGGAGCAGCGACGCTACCCGCGCCGCAAGGACCTGCGCCGGGTGATCGAGAGGTGCCCCGAGCACCTGTTCTCGACCGACAGCCGCGAGATGCGGACCCTGTAGCAGGTCCTACGCTATCAGCCCGGCGACGCGCTCCCGCAAGTCGGGCAGCAGATCGGCGTCGAACCACGGGTTCTTCTTCTGCCAGGCGGTGGTGCGCCAGCTCGGATGCGGCAGCGGCAGGATGTCGGGCAGAAACTCCCGAAAGCGCGAAACCGTCTCGGTCAGAGTCTTGCCGCGCGCTTTGCCCAGATAGCGCTTTTGCGCATACTGACCCACCAGCAACGTCAACTCGATATCCGGCAGTTCGGCCAGCAGCCGGTCGTGCCACAACGGTGCGCATTCCGGCCGCGGCGGCAGGTCGCCGCCGCGCGCGTCCACGCCGGGATAGCAGAATCCCATGGGCATGATCGCCACGCGCTCGGGATCGTAGAACGTCTCGTAGGGGATTTGCAGCCAGTCGCGCAGGCGCTCGCCGGACCGGTCGTTCCACGGCACACCGCTTTCGTGAACGCGCGTGCCCGGCGCCTGTCCGATGATCATCAGCCGCGCCCCGCGCCCGGCGCGCACCACCGGCCGCGGGCCGAGCGGCAGATGTGCTGCGCAGTGGTCGCAGGCGCGGATCTGTTCGAGGAGCGATTCCAGGGTCATCGCCGTATCAGCACCACCAGCCACAGCAGGAGGCCCAGCGCCAGCAGGATCGCGCCGAGCGGGGTGACCGAGAGAAACAGGAACCCCGCCCACGGCACACTCATTCCCAGGATTTGTCCGAACACCAACAACGGCAGCACACCGATCGCCACCATGATGGCGCCCGGAATCAGGAACAGATTGGCCCAGCGTTTCAGTTGCACGTGCTTCTCCCGTTTTTCCAGGAGGATAGCATACGGGGCAGGGCGGGGGCACGAGGGCGCTCTCGGTGTTCACATTCTGCACTGCACACAAAGAAAGGGCCCCGTTCGGGGCCCTTTCCTTTGGCTTGAAGGCACGGATCACATGCCGGTGTCGCCACCGGTCTCAGTGCCTATACCGGTTCCACCTGTGCCGGTGCCCGTTCCGGTGCCGGTACCCGTGCCACCTTCGGGTGGCGGGGGCGCCTGGCGCTCACGGAACTCGTAGGCCTCGGCGGCCTCGGCTTCCTCGCGGGTGAGATCGGTCGTGATCTCGTAGCCGTCGTAGTCGATGGTCAGGCGGCCCCAGTCGACGGCAATCGACTTCGAGCCGATGCCGAGGAATCCGCCAACCGACAGGACAGCGCCCGTCACCTGGCCCTCCTCGTTGAGCAGGAGGTCCTCGATGTCACCGACGGTCTCGCCGTTCGCGCCCGAGATTACGGTTGCACCGATAATCCAGCTGCCGCGCATTTCCGACGACTCCTGAGCCTGCTTGATCGGCTCTTCCGATCCCGAAGCTGCTTCTTCACCCTCTGCGGGGGCAGCTTCCTCGCCCTCCGCGGGCGCAGCCTCTTCACCTTCGGCCGGTGCAGCTTCTTCACCTTCAGCAGGCGCGGCTTCCTCGCCCTCGGCGGGCGCAGCCTCTTCGCCTTCCGCGGCAGGCTCGGCCGGCTCCTCGGCGGCAGGCTCCTCGGTCGGGGCCTGATCTTGGTTCGAATCCTGCGCGATTGCCGTACTCGCAACCAGCGAAAAGGCAATCGGGCCAACTAACAACCAGGGTTTCATTGTCGTGCTCCTTTTCGGTTCACACTGAGCCTCCAAAACCCCTGAAACGTCTGCTTTGACGATGTCGAAAGTGGGCGTTTCGAATGACGAAAGTAGACAACTTTCGTGGCGTGCTCAGGGCGGGAGTGCGGCAAAATGTGGCATTGCCGGCAAAACGCCCAGCATACGGGCTCTAGCGAAATCAAAGCGTTGACAGGCCTTGCGACTCCCGGAACCTTGCGCGGGCCTCTGGAGATGACAATGCAACTCAACTATTACTTGCTCGACGTGTTCACGCAGGAACCCCTCGAGGGCAATCCGCTCGCAATCGTGACACGTGCAGACGGGTTGAGTGATACGCGCATGCAGGCGATCGCGCGGGAGTTCAACCTTTCCGAGACCGTTTTCGTGCGCCAGCCGCGCATCGAGCGGCACACGGCGAACGTGCGCATCTTCACGCCGACGGCGGAGTTGCCCTTTGCCGGCCATCCCACGGTCGGTGCGGCGGTCCTGATGGGCCTGCAGCAGCGGGCGGCCGCGATCCGGCTGGAAGAGCCGCTGGGCCTGATCACGTGCCTGATGGAGCGCGTGAGCCGCCACGCCGGTACCGCGCAGTTCTCGCTTCCGCAGCTACCGGAAGAGCAAGGCCCCGCGCCGAGCAAGGAGGATGTGGCGGAAAGTCTCGGGCTTGCGCTGGACGAGATCGGCGCAGAAGGGTTCGACCGGATCGCGCATTTCTCCGCCGGCGTCGACTACTACCTGGTGCCCGTGCGCGACGCCGAGGCGCTCAAGCGCATCAAGCTGGAACGGCGGGGCTGGTTCCGGAATTTCCCCGCCGGAATCAATGCCGTCTACGCCTTCACGCCGACACCGGGTGAGCGCGGTGTGGACTTCGCGGCGCGCATGTATTCGCCGAACTTCGGCGAGGACCCGGCGACGGGCAGCGCCGCCGCGGCGCTGATCGGGCTGCTGGCCGAAAAGATGCGCGACGACGGTGTTGACAAAAAGAGCTACCGGCTGCGCCAGGGCAAGGAGATCGGACGGCCGAGCATCATCGACATGCAGGTGGCGCTGGAGGAGGGCAAGCTCACGCATGGCGGAA
Source organism: uncultured Devosiaceae bacterium (assembly GCA_964572555.1). Lineage (GTDB taxonomy): Bacteria > Pseudomonadota > Alphaproteobacteria > Rhizobiales > Devosiaceae > CAZNHG01. The sequence goes on from CAZNHG010000082.1 coordinate 9,434, forward strand.
TCGGCGGCAGTGCCGTCATAATCGGCGAAGGACAGCTCAATCTGCCGGACTGATCGTGCAGGGACTTGCACAAAGCTTTGTTTTGCCCCATTTTACCCGTAAGCGCATCAACGCGCAGGAAAGGTCATGAATCCGAACCGGTCCAAAGCGATAGCCATCGCGCGCAAGGCGGACAACGCCCTGCGCCTGCAGCTGTTTGCGCTCGGCCTGCTCCTCCTTCCTGCTCTACTTCTTCTCCTTATCAGCCCCTAGGCATTGGCGGCTCGGGCATGCCGGGCGGATGTTTAGGGGACAACGACTTATGCCGAACATTATGACTTTGTCCGGCTCGGAAGACGTGTATTTCGAAGCCGTTTGATCAGGAAAAGACCATGACGACCGACGCGAACAAGACCCAGGCCAACACCGACCCGGTCTATATCTTCGACACCACTCTGCGCGACGGCGAGCAGTCGCCCGGCGCGACGATGACAATGGAAGAAAAGCTCCAGATCGCCGAGATTCTGGACGACATGGGGGTCGACGTCATCGAGGCCGGCTTCCCCATCGCCTCCAACGGCGACTTCGAGGCCGTGGCCGAAATCGCCCGCCGCTCCAGGAACTCCATGATCGCCGGGCTCGCCCGCGCCATCCCCGCCGATATCGACAGGGCCGGGGAGGCGGTGCGCTACGCCGGCAAGGGGCGCATCCACACCTTCGTTTCGACCTCGCCGATCCATCTTGAGCATCAGATGCACAAGACCGAGGACGAGGTGCTCGAGATTATCACCAGGACGGTGAGCCAGGCCCGCAACCTGATCGACGACGTCGAGTGGTCGGGCATGGACGCCACGCGCACCCCCATCGACTTCCTGGCGCGCTGCACCGAGGCGGCCATCAAGGCGGGCGCCACGACGATCAACCTGCCGGATACCGTGGGCTACTCGACGCCTGAGGACTACTACCGGATGTTCATCGACATCATGGAGAAGGTGCCGGGCTCGGAGAAAGTCATTTTCTCGACGCACTGCCACAACGACCTGGGGCTGGCCGTGGCCAACTCGCTGGCGGGCGTGCGCGCCGGAGCGCGGCAGGTCGAGTGCACCATCAACGGCCTGGGCGAGCGCGCCGGCAACGCCGCGCTCGAGGAGATCGTCATGGCGATCCGCACCCGCGCCGATGCCATGCCCTATCACACCAATATCGAGACGACGCATCTGGCGCGCGCCTCGAAGACGGTGGCGGCCGCCTCCAACTTCTACGTGCAGTACAACAAGGCGATCGTGGGCCAGAATGCCTTCGCGCACGAAAGCGGCATCCATCAGGATGGCATGCTGAAGAATGCCCAGACCTACGAAATCATGACGCCCGAGAGCGTGGGCATCAAGTCGACCTCGCTGGTCATGGGCAAGCATTCGGGCCGCCACGCCTTCAAGGAGAAGTTGAAGGAACTCGGCTATGAGCTTGGCCCGAACCAGTTCCAGGAGGCGTTCGATCGCTTCAAGGAGTTGGCGGACAAGAAGAAGCACGTCTACGACGCCGACATTGCCGCGCTGGCCGACGACGAGGTCGGCTCGTCCGACGACAAGATCAAGCTGGTGGACATGGAAGTCGTCTCCAAGACCGGCGGCGTGCACCGGTGTGACCTCACCTTGTCCGTCGAGGGCAGCAATGTCTCCGTCAGCGTCGAGGGCGAAGGCTCGGTCGACGCCATCTTCAACGCCATCAAGAAGGCGGTCGGCGCCAATCCGCACCTGGTTCTTTACGGGGTCGACGCGGTGACCGGCGGCACGGACGCACAGGCCAACGCCCATGTCCGGCTGCAGATGAACAACCGCATCGTCTCGGGCACCGCCGCCGAGCCGGATACGCTCGTGGCCTCCGCCCGCGCCTATCTGAACGCCTACAACCGCCTGTTCATCGACAAGGGCGCCGCCGCGCAGGGCGCCATGGCGGGATAGACCGGGACGGCGCACCCGCGACGAAACAGGCCATCGTTCCCTCGGGGGCGGTGGCTTGGTCGCACCCGTAACGTCGATTTGACGGCCTCGTGAAAGTCCCGGAACGCGTTTCGCGAAAATGAGTTCGCTCAATGCCCGCGAGCCAGTGTCTTGTCGCGTTTCCGAACCGCACGAGGTGGTTTCCGCCTTCACCGAAAGCGCTCAAATCCAACATTCTCCGGCTCGCAATCGTGCCGAATGTAGCAATTGGCGACCGGCGCTCACGCCGGATTGACTTGCCGGCGGCAGCGGCGGCGTCCGAATGTCGGGCACGCATCTTGGAGAGGAGAAACCGATGAACCGCATGATCGCCGCAGGTGTCTGTGTGGCGGCAGCCGGGCTGATGTCCGGGCAGGCAATGGCCGCGACGGCGCTTTTCGCCGGGGGATGTTTCTGGAGCGTCGAATCCAACTTCGAGAAGGTCGAAGGCGTCACCAACGCGGTCTCCGGGTTTGCGGGCGGGCATGTCGAAAACCCGAGCTACGATGAGGTCGTGCATAGCGATACCGGCCACTACGAGACGGTGGAGATCACCTACGACCCCGAAGTGATCGACTACGAGACGCTCCTCACTATCTACTGGCATTCGACTGATCCCACCGATGGCGGCGGGCAGTTCTGCGATCGCGGGCAG
>CAZNHG010000083.1:0-11990 GCA_964572555.1 uncultured Devosiaceae bacterium
AACCGCCCGGCTTGAATTGGCCGGGCTTTTCACCTAAACGCGTGTCCTGCACAGCAACAGGGGCGCCATCGTGTTCACCTCACCACCCGTTGCCATCGTCATGGGCAGTCAGTCCGACTGGTCCACCATGCGCTTCACCGCCGAGACCCTCGATACCCTCGGGGTCGACTACGAGGCGCGTATCATCTCCGCGCACCGCACACCGCAACGGCTCTACGATTTCGCCCACGCCGCGCGCGGCGACGGCTTCAAGGTCATCGTCGCCGGCGCCGGGGGCGCGGCGCACCTGCCGGGCATGATCGCCGCGATGACCACGCTTCCCGTCTTCGGCGTCCCGGTGAAGTCCCGGGCACTGAGCGGCCAGGACAGCCTGTTGTCCATCGTCCAGATGCCCGGCGGCGTCCCCGTCGGCACCCTGGCGATCGGCGAGTCCGGCGCCATCAACGCCGCCCTTCTCGCCGCCTCGGTCCTCAGCCTGTCGAGCGACGACGTCGCCGACGCTCTCGAGGATTTCCGGCGCCAGCAGACCGAAAGCATTCCCCGGTTCCCGGTCGACGATGACTGATCCCGTTCTCAGGCCCGGCGCCACCATCGGCATTCTCGGTGGCGGACAGCTGGGGCGCATGCTCGCCCTCGCCGCCGCCGGAATGGGCATGAAGACCCACATCTTCTGCCCCGACCCGAACAGCCCCGCCTTCGAGGTGACCGCGCACACGACGGTCGCGGACTACGAGGACACCGACGCCCTCGCCCGCTTCGCCGGCGCCGTCGACATCGTCACCTACGAGTTCGAGAACGTCCCCGAACAAACGGCCGCGTTTCTCGCCGCACGCAAGCCCGTCGCCCCGGGGCCGCGCGCCCTCGCCGTCGCGCAGGACCGGCTGGCGGAAAAGGCGTTCCTCACCGAGGCCGGCATCCCCGTCGCCCCCTATCACGCCGTCGAAACCCGCGCCGATCTCGCCGCGGGCCGCGCCGCCATCGGCCCGCGCGGCGTCCTCAAGACCACGCGCCTTGGCTATGACGGCAAGGGCCAGCGCATGATCGACACCGATGCCGACGCCGACGCCGCCTACGAGGCGCTGGGCGGCCAGCCGCTCGTCCTCGAGGCGCGCATCGATTTCACCAGGGAGATCTCGGTCGTCGTCGCCCGCAACGCCGCCGGCGCGACGAAAAGCTTCGATCCGGCCGAGAACGTGCATTCCAACCACATTCTCAAGACCAGCACCGTCCCCGCCGCAATTTCGGACGAACTTGCGGAAACGGCCGGCCGCCATGCCGTCCGCATCGCCGAAGCACTCGACTATGTCGGCGTGCTGGGCGTGGAGTTTTTCGTCACCGGCGCGGCCGGGTCCGACGCGCTTCTCGTCAACGAGATCGCTCCGCGCGTGCACAATTCCGGCCACTGGACGCAGGCGGTGTGCGTCACCGACCAGTTCGCCCAGCACATCCGCGCCATCTGCAACTGGCCCCTGGGCGATTCGCGCCGGCTGGCCGATGTCGTCATGGAGAATCTCATCGGAGACGAGGTCGCGGACGCCCTCGGCACCTTGACCGGCGCCGACCAGCTGCACATATATGACAAGTCGGAAGCGCGGCCGGGCCGAAAAATGGGCCATATCAACCGCGTAACGTGGCCGGATCGGGCAAAATAAGCCCGCCGAATCCGGGGTGGCGTGTGGACAAACGCCTGAGCATCTGCTATTAGCCCGCTCCACGGTAACCGGCATAGCCGGTTGGCGCGGGGTGTAATTTGCTCCTGCGCCTGCAATCCAACAGAATTCGAGACCTCTGAAAGGCTGGATGACCTTTGCAAGTAGTTGTACGCGATAACAATGTCGACCAGGCGCTCCGCGCGCTGAAAAAGAAGCTTCAGCGCGAAGGTGTCTTCCGCGAGATGAAGCTCCGCAACTATTACGAGAAGCCCTCCGAGAAGAAGGCGCGCCAGAAGGCGGAGGCGATCCGCCGCGCCCGCAAGCTGGCTCGCAAGCGCGCCCAGCGCGAAGGCCTCGTGGCCGGCCGCCGCTAAACGGCGCTTCTCGAGACGACGTTGCGACGCCGTCCGGTTTCCGGGCGGCGTTTTCGTTTGCGCAAATCCGGCTGCGGCTCACGCCTCGGCCAGAACCTGTTCGAACGCCTGCGCGAACACCGCCTCCGGCTGCGCGCCGGAAAGCGCGTACTGCCGCCCGAAGATGAAAAAGGGCACGCCCTGCACCCCCTGCTGCGCCGCCGATGCGGACGCCTGCTCGATGGCCTGCCACACGCCGGCATCGGCCACGATCTCGCGCACCTCCGCATCCTGAAAACCGTGCGGCGCAGCCACGTCGGCCAGAACCGCCGGATCGGAAATGTCCCGCGCCTCGAGGTAGTAGGCATCCCCCAGCGCCCGCGCGAGCGCATGCTGGGTGCCCTTGTCACGCGCCGCCGCGATCAGCCCCTCGGCCGGCTGGGAAGGATAGCGCATCTTTTGCTTGCGCATGTTGAGCGCCACGCCCGAGAGCTGCGCCTCGTTCTCCAGCCGGTCCCACATCTCGAACGGATCCTGCCCGTACTTCCGGCGCAACAGCTCCACCACGTCCGTGCCCTCGCGCGGCACGTTCGCATCGAGCAGATAGGGGTGATGGGTGATGTCCACGGCCACCCCGTCCGGCAGCGCCGCAATGGCCCTGTCGAGCCGCGACAGCCCCACAAGACACCATGGGCACGCGGGGTCGGAGAAAACGTCGATGCTGACTTGGCGTGCCATGAACGCTCCTTGCACGGCTTGAAGATCCCCTCAAGCTTGAGCGTTTTCAGAACAAGTGGACACCACTTGTTCGGTGCGAAAACGCGACCACTAAAGAATCTGGAGTTTCCGTTCTGATTCAATCAGAACGGAAAATACTCTAGGAAGCCGAACGCCCCGGCGCAACCAACCAACGCTCGCGTGACGGTCCTCAACTGCGCGAGAGGTTCACCGCGTCCCTCAGCGTCGTGATATGCGCCGCCGGCTCGCGCCAGTCGTCGCTCGTTTCTGTCCAGTAGTGATTGTGCGTGAACAGCCGTGGCACAGGCCCCCCGTGCTTGATCGTCACCGGAATATCGGCAACGCCCGGCCCGAACCGCTCCCGGCCGCTCACCGGCCCGGCGATGGGATCGCCGAGGAAGAACAGCACCGGATGGAACGGATCGTAGATATTGTGCCAGCGCACCGCGCTGAACGCCGCCCCGTGATGGCTGACCCGGCACCCCACCTCGCGGTTGTCGTAGAGCGCCTGCATGCGCCTGTCATAGGCCTGCGGCGGCGCCGTGGGCAGCACGCGCTGCTCCTTCATCAGCGTGAAGTCGTCGGCCCCTTCCGCGATCAGAAACTGCGCACTGGCCAACGGCGATCCCAGCGCGACGAAATCGCTGATCTTCCAGCCATTGATGCGCCTGGGGGCCGCCGCGGGATCGCCCTTTTGTTTCCTCAGGGCACTGAATGCCGCCCATTGCAGCTCCTGGTACGCCGCAACGTCTTCCTCGCTCCACTCCACCTCGAGCCGGGCCGCCGCGAAATCATCCACCGCTTGCAGCGCCGCGACCGCCTCGTCTTCAGGCGGATTGTCCTTGGTCGGGCCCACCTCGCCCCAAAGGATATGCACCAAGTCGTAGGCGAGGACCGTCCCCAGCGAATGCGCGACGACCACGACCCGGTCGTAGGAATCGTCGTCGTGCAGGGCGCGAAACAAGCTCAGCCCGCGCTTGCGCACATCCTGCCGGCTCTGCACCGTCTCGGTCTGCGCGCTGAGATAGCTCGCCGCGTCCCCGAAATAAGGCAGCAGGTAGCGCACCGCGAAATAGATCAGAACCAGAAGCGCATCGAGATAGAGAGCCACCGGCTCATCCCGGAAGATCGCAGCGACCGAGACGACGACGACCGTCCCGATCACCCAGCCGGGTATCCGTTCGAGAAAACGCAAGGCACTTGTCAGTTTGGGCAACAGCAGCGCCGCCGCCGCCCCGGCGATCCCGTAGAACCAGACCCGCGTTTCGGGCCGCACCAGTTCCGCCAGCCAGTTCGTGTGCACCAGTTCGGAGATCGACAGCACCACCCCGACGGCCAGCATGGCCGCCGCCACCGTCATCAGCAGGAACAGCGACCACGGCCAGCGCACTTGGTGGGGCAGGTCGGCGGGATCGATCCACAAAAGCCGCCGCATCCACCGCCACAGGTTCTTGAACGGCGTGTTGTTGAGAAGATCGGCGTAGTAGAGCTCGAAAAAGTCCGTGCGCCGGCCATTGCTATCCGCCGGCGTCGTCACGCGCTGCAATTCGTAAAGCCCCGCCTTGCGGTCCGGCACCACCCAGAACGCCCTGTCGCCCTCGTCGTCGATGTAGGTCTCGGGCCTTTGCGGAGTGACATCGGGGTTACGTGTCCACAGCACCTCGATGAAATCGCGCAGCGTCCCCATGGGCCGCTGCTCGCCTTGCCCGTGCACGATCACCACGGCCTGCCGTTTCGGCTTGACCTTCGCCCCGCTCGCCGCCGATTTGCCTGAGCTCCTGGCGCCCTGTGCCATGCATGCCTCCCTCCCTCACGTGGAAAGCATGATCCCCTTGTGTTTCAAGGGTGTAAAGAGGAGAGGCAGCCGCGCTGCCCCTCCCCGGAAGATCCCTACGCAGCGACGGTGCGCTGTTTCTGCTCGCCAAGGCCCGCGATCCCCAGCGTCATCGTCTGCCCTGGCTTGAGATAGACCGGCGCAGGCTTCTGGCCCATGCCGACACCCGGCGGCGTACCGGTGGAAATGATGTCGCCCGGCTGCAGGCTCATGAACTGGCTGAGATAGCTCACCAAGTATTGGACGCCATAGACCATGGTCCTGGTCGAGCCGTCCTGATAGCGCTTGTCGTCGACCTCGAGCCACATGGCGAGGTTCTGCGGGTCGGCGATCTCGTCCTTGGTCACCAGCCACGGCCCCGTCGGCCCGAAGGTGTCCGCGGACTTGCCCTTGACCCACTGCCCCGAGCGCTCGGCCTGAAAGGCCCGCTCGGACACGTCGTTCACCACGCAGTACCCCGCGACGTGATCCATCGCCTCGGCTTCCGAGACGTAACGCGCCTCCTTGCCGATAACGACACCGAGCTCGACCTCCCAATCGGTCTTCTCGGAGTTGCGCGGAATGATCACGTCGTCATACGGCCCGCAGATGGCGCTCGTCGCCTTCATGAAGATCACCGGTTCGGGCGGCACGTCCATGCCCGACTCGGCCGCGTGATCGGCGTAGTTCAGCCCGATGCAGATGAACTTGCCGACCGACCCCACACACGCACCCGTACGTCCGTCACCGGCAATCGCCGGCAGGCTGGCATGGTCGATATTGGCGATCGTCGCCAGCCCTTCCGGCGTCAGCGCCTCCCCGGCTATATCGGGCACGACCGACGACAGATCGCGGACCGTGCCGTCATCGAGAAGGATCGCGGGCAGCTCCGCCCCGGCCGAACCAATGCGCAAAAGCTTCATGTGAAAAACCTCGTTGAGTTGTGTGATCAGGTACGTGCCGGACTCAGCCCTTGGACACGCCATAGAAGTCGGCCGCCGTGCCGCCGAAAACCCGCATCCGGTCCGCCTCGGGCACGAAACTCTCGGCCATGCGGCACCAGCCTTCATAATCGGACTCGAGCGTCAGCACAGGCCAGTCCGAGCCCCACATCACCCGGTCCGCCCCGAAGATCGACAGGATATGCTCGGCATAGGGCCGCAGCGTTTCCACTGTCCACCCCGGCGCGGTTTCGGTGACGATCCCCGACAGCTTGCAATAGGCGCCCGTATCCGTTGCGATGCGTTCCATCGCCGCCGCCCACTCGTCGAACTCGTCGTCGCGGATCTGCGGCTTGAGGCAGTGATCGATCACCACCGGCATCTCCGGATACTTCTCGAACAGCCTCAGGAACGGCGCGGCGTGCACGGGGAAACCCAACGCGTCGAAGGTAAGGCCCAGATCGACGATGGCGTCGTAGAGCCAGGCGACGTCCGGCCGGTGCATCCATTCGGTGTCGGGAATGTCCTGGATCATGGGACGAATGCCGGCGAACTTGTCATGCTTGGCAAACCGCTCGAGCTGACGCACCTGGCTTTCCACCTCCGCATCGACCCAGCCCACCACCTTAGCGACGAACGGCGTCGCGTCGGCGATGCCGAGCATGTACTCGGTCTCCGCCGTGCTCGGCGCCGCCTGCACCAGGATCGTGCGGTCCACTTCGCACCGCGCCATCAGCGGCGCCAGATCGTCCGGTGCGTAGTCCCGATGGATATCGAGGTCCGATGTCAGCCAGCCATAGTCACCGCGGGCCACGGACCAGAAATGCTGATGGGCGTCGATGCGCATGGATGTCCCCTCTGGAACGGTTTCAAGAACAAGTGACGGCCATTTGTTCCGCCGGGCTTGCCGAAGTCCCGAAAGCGCGGTCGCTCGAGACCCCGGAGCTTTCGTTATGATCGGCCATAGCGAGAATTGCTCGTGGCATCAGTCCGGATTCACCACGCCCTTTTTCAGGATAATGTTGCCGTAAAGACGGCGCTCCCCCGTCTGCACGATGGCATAGGCGCCGAAGGCTCGTTCGTAGAAAGCGAAACGCTCGCGAGTCGACAGGCTCACCGCCGGCTCGTGGCGCGACACGATCTCGCCGAACTCGACCATGATCGGCTCGCGCCGCTCGGGATGCCCCACCACCTCCATCAATATGGCGCTGTCGGGCACGAAATCGTCGAGCGGCATGAGCGTGAGAATGGCCTCCAGCACGTCCGTTGCCAGGTGCCCGTCCAGCCGCACCAGTTCCGGCCCGGCGCTCGCGCCCGGATAGTTGGCGTCGACAATGGCGATCTCGTCGCCATGGCCCATCGACTGCAACACGTGCAGCAGGTCGGGCCCGATGATCGGCGGAATGCCCTTGAGCATAATGTCCTCCCCGGCGGCACACGCCACCCGTGATGATCTATTGGTCTGTTCCGGATTCAGGCGCCGCGAAATCGGCGCCGTCTGCGAAATGTTGCGGCTCGGCCCTGGCGAACAACAGCACCTCGGCCATCACCGCATCGATATGCTCGCGCATGGCGTTGGCGGCTGCGTCCGCGTCGCCCGCGACCACCGCCGCGCGAATGACCTCGTGCTCGGCGATTGTCGGCGCCAGGCGCCGCGGCTTGGTGATCAGCCGGCGCGCCCGGTCGACATTGGCGCGCACATTGTCGATGATTCCCTTCACCTTGCCGAACTGCACCGCACCGAACAGCAGGTCGTGGAATGCGCAGTCCGCGCTGTGGAAACCGTCACGGTCGTCGCTCTGCGCCGCCCGCTTCTGGTCCGCGATGCACGCCGCCAGCTCATCCCCGATGTCGGGCGGGTCCGCCTCGACGAGCGCCCGCACCGCCTCGGCCTCGATGGCCTTGCGGATCAGCATGTATTCCCGCACATCCGCTACCCGCACCAGCGACACCGTCGTGCCGCGCTGCGGCTGGATATCCACCAGGCCTTCGGCCTGGAGCCGTCCCAGCGCCTCGGAGACCGGGAAGCGCGACACGCCCATGCGCTGGCAGATCGCGGTCTTGTCGATCACCTCGCCCGGTTTCATCTCGAGCGCCACGATGGCCCGCCGCAGCGCATCCGTGACCTGGTTGGTCACGTTACCGCGCGGAATGGCCCCTTCCGGCTCGAGAAATTCATACTGGGTGGCTTTCGTCATGCTAACATGTTAGTTTGGGAACCAAGGTCGGCGCAAGGGAAATCAACCGCTCCCCTCACAGCGCGCCCAACTCAATACGATCGAACGGCTGGTGTCCACAATGTCTGAAGCAACCGCACTTCCCCGCACGCTCGTGCTCAACGAGCGCGACAATATCGCCGTCGCCCTGACCGCGATCAAACCGGGCACGGTCACCGCCGAGGGCATCACCACCGCCGGCAAGGTGCCCAAGGGCCACAAATTCGCGACCCGCCCCATCGCGAAGGGCGAGCCGGTCGTCAAGTTCGGCCAGATCATCGGTTTCGCCACCGGCGACATCCCGCCCGGCGAATGGGTGCACGAACACAATACCGGCATGGGTGAGTTGCACCACGACTACGCTTTCGCTGAGGCGGCACACGACGAACACATCCTGCCCGTCGAAGAACAGGCCACCTTCGAGGGCTTTCGCCGGCCCGACGGGCGCGTGGGCACACGCAACTACATCGGAGTGCTCACCAGCGTGAACTGCTCGACGACCGTCGCCGGCTTCATCGCCAGGGAAGTCGAGCGTCAGGGGCTTCTCGACGACTACCCCAACATCGACGGCATCGTCGCGCTTAAGCAGGCCAATGGATGCGTCATCGACTCGCGTGGCGTGATCTTCGACGTGCTCAAGCGCACCACATGGGGCTATGCGACCAACCCCAACATGGGCGGCGTCATCATGGTGGGGCTGGGGTGCGAGGGCTTCCAGATTCCGAAGTTCAAGGAAGCCTACAATGTCGAGGAGAGCGACACCTTCCGCACCCTGACCATTCAGGAGATCGGCGGCACCCGCAAGACGGTCGAGGCCGGCGTCGAGGCGGTCAAGGACATGCTGCCCGCGGTCAACAGCGCCCGCCGGCGCACCGCCTCCGCCTCCGAGTTGACCCTTGCCCTGCAGTGCGGCGGTTCGGACGGCTATTCGGGCATCACGGCCAATCCGGCACTGGGCGTGGCCGCCGATATTCTCGTGCGCAACGGCGGAACGGCCATCCTGTCGGAAACCCCGGAGATCTACGGCGCCGAACACCTGCTCACCCGCCGCGCCCGTACCCGCGAGATCGGCGAGAAGCTGATCGACATCATCCACTGGTGGGAAGATTACACGAAGCGCAACAACATGGAGATGAACAACAACCCTTCTCCCGGCAACAAGCTCGGAGGGCTGACCACCATTCTCGAGAAGTCCCTCGGCGCAGCGGCCAAGGGCGGCACGACCAACCTCAACGCCGTCTACAACTACGCCGAGCAGGTCACCGAGAAGGGGTTCGTGTTCATGGATACGCCGGGCTACGACCCCGTAAGCGCCACCGGCCAGGTCGCGGGCGGGGCCAACGTGTTGTGCTTCACCACCGGCCGTGGCTCCGCCTACGGCAACAAGCCCACCCCCTCGATCAAGATCGCCACCAACTCGGACACCTACGAGAAAATGATCGAGGACATGGATCTCAACGGCGGCGCCGTCCTGGAGGGCGTCAGCCTGGAGGACAAGGGCCGGGAAATCTTCGAGAAGATCCTCGCCGTCGCCTCGGGCGAGCAGACCAAGTCCGAGCTCCTGGGGTACGGAGACAATGAATTCGTGCCCTGGCAGATCGGCGCGATCATGTAGGAAGCAGGCTCGGTACACGCCCGGAGCGTGTCCAGAAAAAGTGGCTACCGGTTTTTCGCTTAACCGGCGCGACTGCTAAGAATCCAGATCGTCGGGCGATCTAATTTTCAACACCGCGCGTATGGCGTTATGCTCCTCCGGTCATGCATTTCAGGGAGGCGCGCCATGACGACGAGCATCCACGTCATCGTCTCGGGCAAGGTCCAGGGGGTCGCCTATCGCGCCTGGACCGCCGGGGAAGCGGAGAAGAACGGCCTGTCGGGCTGGATCAGGAACCGCGACGACGGCAAGGTCGAGGCGGTTCTCGCCGGTGAGGACATGGCGGTCAGCGACATGGTCGCCCGCCTCTGGCAAGGCCCGCCCGCCGCCAGGGTCAGCGACGTCGATGCCCGCTCATGGTCCGACGAGGTCCCCGCCGGCTTCACCGTTCTGTAAACGGCTGCCACTTTCCCTCCCCTTGTGAGAAAGGTGGCCTGGCGACGTCGATCGGGTGTGAGTTTCGCCGCGCCCTTACGAGCTCCCCGAGCCGTCCTGCCCCACGAAGGCGATGCGCAGCATGTTGGTCGCCCCCGGCGTGCCCAGCGGCACGCCCGCGGTGATCGCCACGCGGTCACCGGGCCGGGCGAACCCTTCGCTGAACGCGATCTGACAGGCCTGGTCGACCATGCCCTCGAGCGCCGAGGCTTCCGCGGTCTGGATGCAGTGCAGCCCCCATACCAGCGCGATGCGGCGCGTCGTCTTGAGGTTGGGCGAGACCGCGATGATCGGCTTGGAAGGCCGCTCGCGCGCTACGCGGATGGCGGTGGAACCGGACGAGGTGTAGCAAACGATCGCCGACAGATCGAGCGTCTCCGCCACCTGCCGGGTCGCTGCCGAAATCGCGTCCGCCGCTGTCGCTTCGGGCTCGGTGGCCTGCGCGCGGATGATCGAGGTGTAATTCACGTCGTTCTCCACCGCGATGGCCACCTTGTCCATCGTGGCCACCGCCTCGACCGGATAATCACCCGAGGCGCTTTCGGCCGACAGCATGATGGCGTCGGCCCCCTCGAACACCGCGATGGATACGTCCGACACCTCGGCGCGCGTCGGCACCGGCGAGGTGATCATGGACTCGAGCATCTGCGTGGCGACGACCACCGGTTTGCCATGGCGCCGTGCGATCCGGATCATGCGCTTTTGCAGCCCCGGCACCGCCTCGAGCGGCATTTCCACGCCGAGGTCGCCGCGCGCGATCATGAACGCGTCGCACAGCTTGATGATCTCCTCGAGCCGGTCGATGGCCTGCGGCTTCTCGATCTTGGCGAGAACGCCGGCACGCCCCTGCACCATCTTGCGCACTTCCACGACGTCCTCGGGCCGCTGCACGAAGCTCATCGCGATCCAGTCCGCATCGTTGTCGAGCGCGGCAACGAGGTCCTCGCGATCCTTGTCGGTCAGCGCGCCCACCGGCAGCAGCGTGTCGGGCAGCGATACACCCTTGCGGTCCGACAGCGGACCGCCGTAGACCACCTCGGCCTCGATCTTGCCCTCGCCCGTTTTGGTCGCCTTCAACTCGATCTTGCCGTCATCGAGCAGCAGCCGGTTACCAACCTGAACGGATTCGAAGATTTCCGGATGCGGCAGATGCACCCGGTTCTCGTTGCCCGGGGCTTCGTCGCTGTCGAACGTGAACGTGGCCCCCGGCTCCAGCATCACCGAACCGCCCTCGAACTGGTCGACGCGCAGCTTGGGCCCCTGCAGGTCCACCAGAATCCCGATCGGGTATCCCATGCGCTCCTCGACAGTACGGATGCGCTTGACCGTCTGGGCCAGAAGCTCGTGGCTGGCATGGCTCATATTAATGCGGAACACATCCGCACCCGCCGTGGCGAGCTTTTCGATGGTCTCCTCGTCATGCGAGGCCGGGCCAAGCGTGGCGAGGATCTTTACACGTCTCAAGCGTCTCATTGCGGTTCCGGAGTTGTTACGTTCTGGTCTGTGAGCTCGAGCGTCCAGTCGCTCTGCTCCTGCGTGTCCACCTCGAAGAAGCCGGTGCGCTCATAGCCGCGCGCCAGGCAGTCCTCCACCCCGAATATGGTGAAAGCGTCGTCGCGCGTACACAGGAAGACGTCGCCTTCCCAGGCGCCGCCCCCGAAATCGTCCGAGGCGAAGACATAATAGAAGCGGGCATTCAGATCCCCTTGATACGGGATGGCGCATTCGTCCGGCCCGGCGACCCACCAGCCTTCCGATTGCCATCCGCGTTCGGCGCGATAGCCGATTGCAATGTTTATCGGATTCTGCGTGCGATTGCATACCCTGAGATCGGCGAACGCCGGCTGCGACATGACCGCGAGCGGGCCAATGGCAAGCATGGCGATCAGCAGGAGGCGGGAAAAACGGGGAAATGCGTTCATGGCTCGCTCGGAGGAGGGTTTCGTGTTCATGCAAAAGGCGGTCGGCAGTGTCAATCGCTAAGCGGGCGATTTGACGAAATTCGGAAACGGCCCGTCCGTGGGGGCTTAAACCACCCCGGCTGACACGATCGTGAATGCGCCCGTGGATAGTTGCGGCAAACCGCTTGCGCGCCGCCGCCATGTGGGGTTGAACCGCACGCAGGAACGTTTCCAAAAAAGTTGTCAGAAGAGGCGGATACCCATGGCGGATCACGGCGTCACACGCG
>CAZNHG010000084.1:0-11784 GCA_964572555.1 uncultured Devosiaceae bacterium
GACCACGCGACCGGTTTTAGCGTCGAACTGGGCGCTGTTCAGCGGATGCGCCAGTGTACCCACCAGGCGTGCAACGGCACCCGGCGGCAGGGAGGTGTCGGCATCGACCGTTACCACGAAGCGGGTGGCCTTAAGCCCGTCCACATCACCCTCGCACACCGTGAAGCCCGTTTCACTGCCATCCTCGCCCAGCAACAGCCGGTTGAACTGTTCGAGCTTGCCGCGCTTGCGTTCCCACCCCATCCACACCCCCTCGGAGGGGTTGTAGCGGCGGGGACGCAGCAGCAGGTAGAACGCCCCCTCCCCCATCGCGTACTGGCGATTGAGCGCCCGTACGCCCTCCACGAGCGCGTGCTCCACCTCTTCGTCTTCGGGCAGGGTTTCGCTGTCGGCGTCCGCGAGGTCCGCCAGGATCGCGAAGCGCAGGGACGGATCGGGGTTGGCGAGTTTATGTGTCTCAATCCGCTCCAGGAGCCGCGGGACCTCCTCCACGCCCTTGACGATGACCGGTACGCTGACGACCGTCCCGCAGTCGGTCGGTATTCCCTTTTCGAAGTCGAGCTTGGGCAGGACGTGCGGCGGCACGATCAGTGTGACCAGCCAGTGTACGAGTGTGATGCCCAGCACCGTCGCCGGTATGAAGATGAGCAGCATGCCCAGCAGCCAATGGCCCAGCCCCGCGCCCGCGATAGCGAGATAGATCGCGGGAACGATCATGGCCCCTACCGAGGCGAGGATCATGGCCAGAACGTAGAGGGTGCCTGACATCCCCGCCAGGCGCCGCTCGACCCAGGTCCATGGAGGCGGGCGGTAGCCGATCTGCTCCTCTATGGCGAGCCGCCCGTCGGCCAGCAGCCAGTATCCCACATGCGCACGCCGCCCGGCCGCGGCCCCGCGGGCCCGTCCGACGACTGCTTCGGCAACCGCCGTCTCGTCGCGTTCCGCCCCATGCGCCAGGTTCTCGACGACCTTGCGATACTGATCGCGCGTCTCGAAATCCATCCGTGCATAGGTCGCGGCCGGATCATCGCTCAGAATGCGTTCGACACGGCTCGTGCGGTCGAAGAAGATCTTCCACGGAATGGCGTCGATGATGCCGAGATTGGCGAGAGCCCGCGCCACGCGCTCGGTCTCGTCCAGCCCGTCGAACGCATATGTCGCCTCTGGCGCTGGAAAGGGCGGCGCAATGTGCGGGAACAGGACCGCGCAGCCCTCGATGAGAATGTCCAGGCAGGCGAGCCTGAGCATGATCGGGAAGGCCCACAGCTCGCCGATATTGAGCGGGGCTTCGTCCTGGTAGGCGTCCACATATTGAACCGCCGTACCAAGAGATAGTTGCAAGTGCGTGGCGCGCAACAATTCATGCGCCATGGCATAAACGCGCGGAAAGGTTCGCCTCTTGCCCGAGGACAACCCGGGCAGGCGGTTGTAGAAATCGGCAGGCAGGTCTTCGCCGATCTGGCGGATCGTACGGCGCAGGCGGAACTGGTTATCGAGTATCCACTCCGCGGCCCGCGCCGTCTCCGGCGTGGGATCGCCCGCCGCATCGCGGATATCGTCCAGCCACGGCGTCATCCGGTCGAGATAGCGCCAGGCGGGGATGAAGGCCGGTTTCGTGTTGCCGATCGCGTGACTTCTTGCGTCCTCGCGGGCAGTACCCGTGAGCGCGTCAGACGGCAGATCAGCGTTCGTCAATGGCGCGTATCCGAGCGGACCGGAAACCGCGCCTCGGGCGCGTGCCCGGCCACGGTCGGCCGCCGTTCACCGCGTGTGCCGAACGAAATGAGTGTCGGTGTCGTCGCATGGGCCACCAGGTGGCTGGCGAAGCTGCCGCAGGCCACGTCCGTGCGGTTGCTGTTGCCCTGCCCCGACAGCACCACGAGATCAGGCTGCAGGTCGGCGATGACGCGCGTTATCCCGTCACGCGGATCGTCGCTGCGCACGACGAGCTTGCGCACCGATACGCCGTTCGCGGCGACATAGTCCAACGTGTCGTCCAGATAATCCCGCGCCACGCGCTCATTGCGGCGCATGACGTGTTCGCGCAATCGCAGGTCGCCGGGTTCGAGCGGGCCGGCAGCCGTCAGGGCGGGACAGGGTACGACATGGGCGAGCACAAGCTCCGCCTGCTCGGCCCGTGCCAATTGCACCGCCAGCGGCAGAATGCTCTCGGCGCAGTGCGACCCGTCCAGGGGAACGAGCAGGCGCTTGTAGCTGACGACCTGCTGATCGGGAACCGTGGGCGGAACCAGAAGCACGACGCCGGCGCCCGCATCGACGAGACGCCGGGCCGTGTTGCCCAGTGCCTGCCCGCCCCGAATATTGTCGTCGCTGCGCATGCCCATCACGGTGAAGCGCACGTCGTGGCGCTTGAGCCAGCGCGAGATCAGATCGACCGGGTTTCCCTCCAGAACGCGGATGTCGACGCGTTCGGACTGCGCATTGCGCTCGGCGGCGACCATGCGCACATTCTCGTGCACCTCGCGTCGCAAGAGGTTCCAGTCGACCGGATCCGCGCGCACCGCCGCGCCACGGTCGACGTCGAGCACGCGCAACAGCGTCAGCCGGCCGTCGAGCGCGCGCGCCAAGGCGATGGCATGCGATATGAGCTTGTGGGACGTCCGGGACCCGTCGACACAAGCGACGACGCCCTGCCGGGTGACGGCATGCGCCTCCTCCTTCAGGTGATCCGAAGGTTTCCGGGTGCGTTCGGTCTCGTGGATTGATGTATACATTGCGTGGCCTCCTGCGCGCGCCGACACCGTCGGTGGATCGGATGACTACGCGGACACACAGGTCGGTTCTGATCGCAATAGGGCGTATGAATTGCCCCCGGAGAGGTGACGGGCGTTTGCTTCTTTTTGAAATCTGGGGCGGCGCGGATGTCGCGTCGTTGACCCGGATCAATCCATAGAGGTCAAATGCGGCAAAAGTAGTTTCAGAATATCAATCGGTGCCGACGATTTGTGCGCCGGCGCGGTGACGGGAAAAGTACTTGAACTTTCTTGATTTAGGGCGGTAGCGCGTTCGCCCAAGCCCGGCCGACGGGGCTTTCCGCCGATCCTGGAGCTTCCATACTTCTGAAAATGCGCTAGCGCAACACCTTGCCCTTGGTCACATCGATGACCATGCCGTCATAGGCGGGTGTGACATGGGGCGGCGTTTCCGCCTCAACGGTCGCGTAGTCCAGGTCGACATGCATGTTCGTCAGCACGGCCGTCCCCGGCTGCATGCGCATAATCCACTCGAGCGCCTCGGAATAGCTGAGGTGGCTTGGATGCGGACGATGCCGCAAGGCGTCGAGAACCCAGACGTCGAGCCCGGAGACCGCCTCCACGGCGTGCGCCGGGATACCGCTCAGGTCGCATGAATAGGCGAAATTGCCGACGCGATAGCCGAGCGACACGATATCGCCGTGTTCCTGCTCGAACGGCAGCAGCCGGATGGCTCCCCCCGGCCCCTCGATCTCGACTTCCCTGCCGGCCTCGATGGTGTGGGCATTGAGGATCGGCGGATACGGGCTTCCCTCCGGCGCCGTGAAGCAATAGCCAAACGCCTCGTGCAGCCGGACGTTGGTTTCCCTGGAGGCATAGACATCCACGCGGCTCTTGCTGTTCAGCGCCAGCACGCGCAGGTCGTCGATCCCGTGCGTATGATCCGCGTGCTCGTGCGTATAGAGAACACCATCGATCTGCCCAACGCCTGCATCGAGCAATTGCTCGCGCAAGTCACACCCGGTGTCGATCAGTACCTGCGTGGGCGTTTCGCTGTCCGCGCTTGTGCCCGTCAGCAGCAGTGAGCAGCGCCGGCGCCGGTTGCGCGGATTGGCCGGGTCGCAATCGCCCCAGACGTTGCCCACGCGCGGCACGCCGCCCGAGGACCCGCAGCCGAGAACGGTCGCCGTTATGCGCTCCGCCAGCCGCGCCATGGCTCATGCAACCCCGGTCTTGGAGAAAAGCCGCCCGAAATTGGCCGTCGTCTGCGCCGCCAGCGCCGCGAGTTCGACGCCGCGCAGATTGGCCACGCACTCGGCCGTGTGACGCACGAAGGACGGCTCGTTCGACTGCCCGCGATGCGGCACCGGCGCGAGGTACGGCGCATCCGTCTCGACCAGAATTCGGTCGTCGGGGGCGAACCGCGCCACCTCCTGAATTTCGGTGGCGTTCTTGAACGTCACGATGCCGGAGAACGACACGTATCCGCCAAGCGCCAGCCCGCGCCGCGCCAGTTCCGCACCCGAAGAGAAGCAGTGCAGAACGAACGGGAACGCCCCCTGCTCCGACTCTTCTTCCAGAATGGCGATCATGTCCGCGTCGGCCGAGCGCGAATGGATCACCAGTGGCAGGCCGGTCTCCCGCGCCGCGGCGATGTGACGGCGAAACCCGGTCGCCTGCGCCTCGCGCGGTGAATTGTCGTAGTGGTAGTCGAGCCCAGCCTCGCCGATCGCCACGCATCTGGGGTGCTCCGACAACCGCACGAGATCGGCGCTGGAGATATGAAGCTCCTCGTCAGCGTTGTGCGGGTGGGTGCCCACCGAGCACCACACATTGCCGAAGCGCTCGGCGATTGCCGTTATGCGATCCCATTGCTCGACACGCGTCGAGATCGTGACGCACCCGGAGACCCCGGCCGCGTCCATGCGTTCCAGGACGCCGTCGAGGTCGGACGACAGCGCGTCGAAATCGAGGTGACAGTGGCTGTCGATCAGCATCAGGCGGATGCCTCGTCCTCGTCGACATAGCGCGGGAACACGCCCTGCGGCGGCGGCAGATCCGTGCCCGGCACGAGCCGCCCGCTTTCCCCAAGGCCGGCAAACTGCCGCGCGTTCTCATCGAGATTCAACTGGTCCAGCAGCTTGCCCGCCGAGGTCGGCATCACCGGCTGCGCGAGGATAGCGATCTGGCGGATCACCTCGGCGGTGACATAGAGAACCGTCGCCATGCGTTCGGGATCGCTCTTGCGCAGTACCCACGGCTCCTGACCCGCGAAATAGCGATTGGCTTCGGCCACGACCTGCCACACGGTGCCCAGCATCAGATGGATCGCCTGCTGCTCCATCGCCTGACGTGCTTGCCCCAGCATGGCGTCAGCCGAAGCGAGGATCGCCTTGTCCGCGTCGGTGTACGCACCCGGTCGCGGCACCTGTGCCCCGCAGTGCTTGTTCACCATTGACAGCGAGCGTTGGGCGAGATTGCCCAGGTCGTTCGCGAGGTCCGCATTGATGCGGTTGACGATAGCGTCGTGGCTGTATGAGCCGTCCTGGCCGAACGAGACTTCGCGCAGGAAGTAATAGCGCATGGCATCGAGTCCGTACTGCGCCGTCAGCGCGAACGGATCGACGACATTGCCCACCGACTTCGACATTTTCTCGCCGCGGTTGAAAAGGAACCCGTGCGCGAACACGCGCCTGGGCAGCTCCAGCCCAGCCGACATCAGAAAGGCCGGCCAATAGACCGTGTGAAAGCGCACGATATCCTTGCCGATCACGTGAAGATCGGCCGGCCAATAGTGCCACTTCCGATCGCCCTCGTCGGGAAACCCGACAGCGGTAATGTAGTTGGTCAGCGCATCGACCCACACATACATCACGTGTTTGTCGTCGCCCGGCACCTTGATGCCCCAGTCGAAAGTGGTGCGCGAGATCGAGAGGTCACGCAGCCCGCCCTTGACGAAGCTCGTCACCTCGTTGCGGCGTTCCTCGGGCCCGATGAACCCGGGATTGGCCTCGTAGTGCGCCAGAAGCCGGTTCTCGTAGGCGGACAGGCGGAAGAAGTAGCTCTCCTCCTCGACCCACTCCACCGGCGTTCCCTGCGGACCGTAGCGCACATCGTCGTGCACCTCGGTCTCGCTTTCCTGGTAGTAGGCCTCGTCGCGCACGGAGTACCAGCCGGCATAGGTATCCTTGTAGATATCGCCGTTTTCCTCCATGCGCTTCCAGATGGCCCGGGAGGCCTCGTGGTGGCGCTCCTCACTGGTGCGGATGAAATCGTCGTTCGAGCACCCCAGCGCCGCAACCATCTCCTTGAACCGCATGGCATTGCGGTCGGCGAACTCCCGGATGTCCATGCCCTCTTTCTGGGCGGTCTGGTACATCTTCTGGCCGTGCTCGTCGGTGCCGGTCAAAAAGTACACGTCGCGCCCGTCCAGCCGCATGAAGCGCGCGATGGCGTCGGTTGCCAGCGCCTCATAGGCGTGGCCGATATGCGGCACGCCGTTGGGATAGGAAATCGCGGTCGTGATGTAGAATTTCTCGTTACTCATGATGACCCGGCAAGTGCTTGAGCGGCATGCTTGCTGGCATGCCGGCGCAACGCATCGAAAATGGATACCAGTGTCTGCCGCGCGTCGAGATTGTAGGTGTCGGCATCGGCAAACAGGGCGAGTGCCTTCTCCCATAGCTGGGTTGCCGAGGCAAGCCGGTTCCGCTTGCCTTGCGCCGCGGCCGCCCGCGCCTCACCCGCCAGCCAGGTCAGTATCATGTCGCGGGCGAACGCGGCCTCGGCCCCACCCGCCCTAGAGATGGCTTCGGCGAGTTGCAGATGCGTGCCTACCGGCTGCCCGGCCGGATCGGCCAGCCAGCGCTGTAGCGTGTCCAGCGACTCCAAACCCTCGAGCAGCAATGCCTCGAAGGCGCGTTGAGGGCGTCCATTCGCGAGCTGGATGGCGCGCGCGAGCTCGTCCGGAGTGCTATCGGGGTGCTGCGCCGTGACCACGGCCCGCACGTCGTCGTCCGCCAGCCCGCGCAACGCATAGGAGTGGCAGCGCGAGCGGATGGTCGGCAGTAACGCTCCCGGCTTGTGCGAGACCAGCAGGAATACCGTCTCCTCCGGCGGCTCCTCGAGAATCTTCAGCAGAGCGTTCGCCGAGCTCTTGTTGCAGTCGTCGATGCTGTCGACGATGCAGATGCGATAGCCCGCGCGCCCGCGCGTCTGGCGCATGCGTGCCTGGACGTCGCGCACGTCCTGCACGCGGATTTCGGTGTAGAAGCCGCTGGATTCGCGCGGCCGCCGCCTGAGCATGAAGATGTTGGGATGGACGCCGCCGCCCACCTGTTCGGCCACGCGCTCCGACGGCTCGTCGCCGGTCACGGTCAGCATGTCGCGGGCCAGCGCAAAGGCCAGCGTCGCCTTGCCGATGCCGCGCGGCCCATGCAAAAGCAGCGCGCCGGGCAGACGTCCTTCCCGCAGCTGCGTGGTTATCGTCGTGAATGCCGTCGTGTGCCCGACGAGCTCCGGCACCTGTTCGGGCAGCAGGACGCCCTCGAGTTGATCCGGCTCGCGCTGCGGGTCCCCGTTGCTCACGCCGACACCTCGTCATTGCCGAGTTCGGGGAACTTGTCGCACACCGCCTTCCAGATGGCGTTCGCCAGATCGTTCTCGGATTGGTCCGCGGGGATCACCACGCATCGGTCCGGATTGGTCTCGGCGATTTCGAGAAAAGCCTGGCGCAGCTTGCGGTGCCAGTCGAGATCCTCCTTCTCGAAGCGGTCGGCGACCGCCGGAAACCCGTCTTCCGCCGCGCGCTGCGCGACGCGCTCGAAAGCGAACTCGGGGTCCATGTCGAGCATGATGGTGAGGTCCGGCTGACGCCCGTTCAGCGCCAGCTCTTCCAGCGCGCCGATCAGCTTTTCGTTCACGCCGCCGGTCAGCCCCTGATAGGCGCGCGTGGAATCGTGAAAGCGGTCGCATACCACCCAGCGGCCGGCCTCGAGGTTGGGGGCAATCAGCTGATTCACATGGTCGAGCCGGGCCGCGGCGAACAGCACCGCCTCGGCGCCCGCGCCCCAGTCTTCGGAACGCCCCTGCAGAATGAAGGAGCGGATGGCCTCGGCCTTGGGCGTGCCGCCCGGCTCGCGCGTCCGCACCGCCGAGATGCCGACCCTGTCGAGATTCGCCAGCAAGCGCTTGACCTGCGTGGACTTGCCCACCCCTTCCCCGCCTTCGAAAGTCAGGAACCGTGCAGGTGTGGGGTGATCGGGATCGGCCATAAGCGCCTGTTCAAATGGTTTTCGTTACAACCAGCCGATGGCGAGTTCCTTGAGGGCGTCGGTGGCCTTGCGCACGAGACCGCCTTCGGCAACGGACTCGGCGGCATAGAGCGGCGCCGCCTGTATCAACTGGCCATCGCACAAGACCCGCAATTCGGCAAGTCTTGTTCCCTTTTCCACCGGCGGCATGATCGGGGCCTGGTAGGTTATGTTGGCCGACAGGCACCGCTGCGAGCCCTTGGGGATATAAAGGTCGATGCTTCCCTCGCCCAGAAGCCCCACATAGGGTTCCTCGCCGCCGTAAACGTTGGCATAGCCGACAACCTCCCCCTCGCCGAACGCAGGGACGCGTTCGAAACTTCGCGTACCCCAGGTGACCAGCTT
The DNA here is from genome assembly GCA_964572555.1 of uncultured Devosiaceae bacterium. Lineage (GTDB taxonomy): Bacteria > Pseudomonadota > Alphaproteobacteria > Rhizobiales > Devosiaceae > CAZNHG01. The sequence continues at coordinate 8,372 of CAZNHG010000084.1, forward strand.
GCGAGCCTCCTCTTCGCGCTGGGACATGCTCTCCAGCCCGTGCAGCACGGCGATCAGGCGGCGCCCGCCTTCCGTCGTCGATACTACTTCGCCATAGCCGGCCTCCTCGGTGTGGCCGGTCTTCAGTCCGTCGACGCCGATACCGAGATCGAGCAACGTGTTGCGGTTGCTCTGGCTGATGCCGTTCCACTCGAATTCGGGGATGGAGAAATAACCATAGTATTCGGGATACGCATCGATGATGTGGCGCGCCAGGTTCGCGAGGTCGCGCGCACTGACATGCATGTCCGGATCCGGCAGGCCAGTCGAATTGGTGAAATGCGAGTTGGTGAGACCCAGCTCCTCGGCGCGCTCGTTCATAATCCGGGCGAACGTGTCCTCGGTCCCGCCGATGCCTTCCGCCAGGGCAATGCTCGCGTCATTGCCGGACTGGATGATGATCGATTTGAGGAGGTTCTCGACGCTGACCTGGGAATCGAGTTCGGCGAACATGGTCGAGCCGCCGGAGGCCGCCCCTCCCTCGCGCCAGGCATGCTCGGAGATGAAGAACTCATCGTCGAGCGACAGCCGGCCGCTTTCCAGGCGCTTGAAGGCGATCTCTATCGTCATCAGCTTGGCCATGCTGGCCGGTGGAATGCGCTCGTCGGCGTTTTTCTGAAAGAGAACCGTGCCGGACTCGTGATCCATCAACAGCGCATAGGGTGCGCGCGTGTCGAAGTCGAGTTGGGCCTGTGCCGGCCCGGCCGCAAAAAGCACCAGGGCGGCGAATACCGCTCCCACTGCCCTGAGATATGTGTGCGCAAGAGCCATCCAAGCGTCCCCGATTGCAGTCAGACGCCCCCCGCCGAGCTGCACTCAGGGCAACTAATACAGAATGACGTCTTTCAGGCCAAGCTGCTGAATTCGTTCGGTCACGTCGCGCCGGGTCGCACCCGGCTTGAGTTGGCTGAGCGTGAGGCGTGTCGCGTCGCGCCCGCCAATCGTCACCGCGTCCTCGTCGACAGCCGCGATCATCGCGAAGGATTCGACCACCCGTTGCGCGTTTTCTTGCCGGGCGAACACGCCGAGACCGATTTTCAAGTCGCGCGCATCGGCATCGATCCGCTGCTTCCAGCCGTCGAGCTCGTTCGCCCGCGTCGCCATTGCTTCGGCTGCGGCGAAGGCGCTGTCGATCGTATGTTCCGCCTGCTGGCTGTCAAACCCCTCCGGCGCATAGAACAACGGCCCGAGGCCGCCGTTACTGCCGGCGCCGGGACCGGAATTGACGATATTGAAGCCCTGGGCGTTCACGCTCACAGTGCCTGCGCGGTCGGGTGCCGCTTGCGGCTCGACAGGCTGCGGCGGCGCGGAGCGCGGCGCCGGCGCGTTTTCCGCCATGGCAACCCGCGTCTCGGCCTGCGTGTGCTGCTCGTAGCGCGTCGGCTTGTTCAGGCTGGCGACGAGCATCTTGGTGTCGTCGCCCTCGAGCGGTGCCTTGCCGACGTACCGAACGCGTACGCGGGTCTTGCCCCGTCCGCGATAGTCGAGCAGCTCCGCTGCGCGCGCCGACAGATCGATCTCCCGGCCACGCACGAAGGGCCCGCGGTCGTTGACACGCACCATCAGCGAGCGATTGTTCGCAAGGTTCGTCACGCGCACATAGGACGGCAGCGGCAGCGTGGGATGCGCGGCGCTGACCCCGAACTGATCGAAGACCTCACCGTTTGCAGTCCTGCGGCCGTGGAAATTGGGGCCGTACCAGGACGCCTCGCCGGTCGAATCATAGTTGGGGTCTTCTTGCGGATGAAACCAGCGGCCGGCAACCTTGTAGGGCTTGCCGACCATGTAGCGTCCGCCGCCCTTCGGTACGTCCTTCGAGCGTGTCACGCGCGGCGACGCCGCTACACCGTACTCGCTCGAGGAAAACTTGGTGTCGTCGTTCAGGAAACTGCCTGCCCCGCAGCCCGCCAGAACCGGCACGACAAGGAGCGACAGGGCGCACAAGCGCGCTGCCGGCATGAAACTGCGTGTGCCCACGGATCGCCGCATAAGCCCTCTAAATCCAACCTGTTGCGCATGATAACGAAACAAGCAGCGTTAATGGGTACGGTTTAGCCACATGGTTAACATTGCGGAAACGCCCTCCGCCCGGTTTTGTTGAAACCATAACCAACATCGGCTTGCACAGCGGCGCATCATCATATAAAGAAATCTTTATATCATTGCAGTCACGCGTACGGAACCGAGGGCGGCACGTTGCCGCCCGCCGGTTTGTGGCGGCAAGACCCATCGTTTCCAATGGAGATCACAATGTGCAGCGAACGGATCGCCGATTTGAAGAAGACCATGAAGGAGAGAATCCTGATCATGGACGGGGCGATGGGAACCCAGTTGCAGAGCTACAAGTTCTCCGAGGAGGACTTCCGGGGCGACCGGTTCAAGGACTGGGACCGGCAACTGCAGGGCAATAACGACGTTTTGAACCTCACTCAGCCCGATGCCGTGCGCCAGGTGCATCTCGACTACTACCGCGCCGGCGCCGATATCTCGGAGACCAACACCTTCGCGGCCACTTCCATCGCCCAGGCTGACTACGCGATGGAGGACCTCGCCTATGAGCTGGCGGAAAGCGGCGCGCGCCTTGCCAGCGAAGCCGCCCGCCTGGCCGAGGAGGAGGATGGCCGTCCGCGATTCGTCACCGGTGCGCTCGGGCCCACCAACCGCACGGCATCGATTTCTCCCGACGTCAACGACCCCGGTTACCGCGCCGTCACCTTCGACGAGCTGCGCGAGGCCTATGCCGAGGAAGTGCGTGGCCTCCTGGCCGGAGGGATCGACATGGTTCTCGTCGAGACGATTTTTGATACGCTCAACGCGAAGGCCGCTGTTTTCGCCGTCGAGGAAGTTGCCGAAAGCGAGGGGATCAGCATTCCCATCATGGTCTCGGGCACGATCAGCGACATGTCGGGACGCGTGCTGTCGGGCCAGACGCCCGAGGCGTTCTGGAATTCGCTCAGCCACGTGCACCTGTTCTCCTTCGGCCTCAACTGCGGGCTGGGCGCCACCGAGCTGCGCGACCATGTGGCGGAGTTGTCCAAGGTGGCCAGCGTACCGATCTGCGCCTATCCCAATGCCGGCCTGCCGAACGAGTTCGGTGCCTATGACGAGCAGCCCGAGCAGACCGGCAAGCTTCTCGGCGAGTATGCCGAGGCCGGCATCGTGAATATCGTCGGCGGGTGCTGCGGCACCACGCCCGATCATATCCGGGAGATAGCGAAGAACGCGCAGGGCAAGGCGCCGCGTCCCCTCCCCGAACATGCCCATTAGAGAGGGTTGTATGAGTTCCCAGCGATTTTTGAAACTGTCCGGACTCGAGCCGTTCACGCTCACTCCGGAAATCAACTTCGTCAATATCGGCGAGCGGACCAACGTCA
>CAZNHG010000085.1:0-11733 GCA_964572555.1 uncultured Devosiaceae bacterium
ATCGCGGAGATTTCCGCAGCCTTGATATCCATTAGCCGACCTCTTTCATCGCGATTTTCATCGCCGTCAGTTTCGTCTTCAATGAGCTGTCGATCATCTGCGATCCGACCTTGACCTGCAGGCCGCCGATCAGCGTGGGATCAACGTGTGCGTTGAGTTTGACCGTCTTGCCGATCTTCTTCTTGAGCGTATCGGAAAGGGTCTTGAGCTGCTCCTTGTTCAGCGCCGTGGCCGAGGTCACGTCCGCCGTCACCTCGCCGCGCTCGGCGGCGGTGAGCTGCTTGAATTCTCTAATGATCTGCTCGAGCGCGAACAGCCGCCCGTTCTTGGCCACCAGCTTGAGGAAGTTGGAGACCGTCTGGTCGGTCTTCGCCTTGTTCAGGATGGCGTCGACCACCTCGCGCTTTTCCGCCGCCGAGATCACGGGGGAGCGCAGGAAGCTGGCGAAGTCCGCGCTTTCATTGATCAGCTTGGCGATGGAATCGAGGCTTTCCTCGGTGGCGGAGACGGCCTTGGCCTCCGAAGCGAGGTCGTAAAGCGCCGAGGCGTAGGGCAAGGCGATATGGTGGAGTACCGAATTCTGCGCGCTCAATGGTGCTCTACCCCGTCTGCTGTAGCCCGGCCGACCGCTGCTCAGCTCGTCATTCCAGGCGGTGTTCGTTGGGACGCGATGTCCAGGATAATGACCGGGCCCGAAAAAGGCCTCGTGCAAAAGTCGCGCAGTCTCTAGCACACCATTCGCGCGGGCTGCAAGCGCCTGCGTCCACGATTCTGGAAAGCCCGGCAAACGGCGCCTGCGCGCCTTCTCAGCAACAGGCGCCATCCCCGCTTTCCCCCGCCTGCACGGGCGGGCAGGCAACGCTGCCATAAGAGCAGAAAACGCAGCAGTCGCCCGGCAGCGGCTTGAGCATTTCGCCGCACCCCGCACAGGGGTGAAACCGTACGCATGCATCGTCCGGCATGGCTTCGCGGCTCGCGTGCCCGCAATGCGGGCAGGTCAGTGTCGATGTATGTTCCACCTGCATGGCGTCAGCCTACGCCGGCCGTGCGCGGTTGCCAATGCGCCTCGGGTCAATAAAAGCTCACGGGATCGATATCGACCTGCACGCGCAGATTCCCCGTCGGCTTGTCGGCGTTCGACAGCCAGAAGCGCACATAGCCCGAGAGATCGAAATCCTTGGGGCTTTGCACCAGCAGCCGCACGCGATGCCGGCCCCTTACCATGGCGACCGGAGCATCCGCCGGCCCCAGCAGCCGTACGCCCTCGGCCCGCGGTGCCGCCGCCAGCAGCCGGCGCGCATAGGCGAATGCGGGATCGTGCTCGTTGGCCGAGATGATCAGCCCCGCCAGCCGCCCGAAGGGCGGCAGCGTACCCTCCTCGCGCACCTTCAGTTCGTGCTTGTAGAACGCCTCGCTGTCCTGCGCCATCATCGCCTGGATCACCGGGTGATCGGGATGGTAGGTCTGCAGGTAGGCCCGCCCCGCCTTCGCGGCCCGGCCCGCGCGCCCTGTCACCTGGGTGAGAATCTGGAAGGTCTTCTCCGCCGCGCGCGGATCGCCATGCGCCAACCCCAGGTCCGCGTCGAGCACGCCCACCAGGGTCAACTTCTCGAAATGGTGTCCCTTGGCGACGAGCTGGGTGCCGATGATGAGATCGTAGTCCCCCCGCTCGATCTCCTGGAAGCGTTCGCGGATGCTGGCATTGCTGCCCATGTCCGAGGACAGGATTACCCGCCGCGCCTCGGGAAAGCGCCCCGCGACCTCCTCGGCCACCCGTTCGATCCCCGGCCCGATGGGCACCAGCGAGTCCTCGGCCCCGCATTCGCGGCAGGTGTCGGGCCGGCGCAGTTCGTGCCCGCAGTGGTGGCACATCAGAACGCCCCGGAACCGGTGCTCCACCAGCCAGCTCGTGCAATCCGGGCACTGATACTGATGTCCGCAGGCACGGCACAGCGTCAACGGAGCGTAGCCGCGCCGGTTGAGGAACAACAGGACCTGCTCGCCGCGATCGAGAGTGGCGAAGATCTGCCGCGCCAGTTCGGGCGCGATCCAGTGGCCCTTCTCGGTCTCCGCCACCCGCATGTCGATGGGCGTGATGTCGGGCAGCTGCGCATCGGCGAACCGGCTTTCGAGCCGCACATGGGTATACTTGCCCGTATCGGCATTATACCGGCTCTCCACCGATGGCGTCGCCGACGACAGGATCACCTTCGCCCCGGCGAGCGAGGCGCGCACCACCGCCATGTCGCGGGCGTGATAGTTCACCCCGTCCGACTGCTTGAAGGCGCCGTCATGCTCCTCGTCGAGCACCAGGAGCCCCAATTCGTGATACGGCAGGAACAGCGCCGAGCGCGCACCCACCACCGCCCGCACATCGCCGTTGTTCACCCCGCGCCACACGCGGGCGCGCTGCACCGGCGTCATGTCGGAATGCCATTCGGCGGGCTTCACCCCGAAGCGTTTGGTGAAGCGGTCGAGAAAGGTGTGGGTGAGCGCGATCTCGGGTAGGAGGATCACCGCCTGCCGGCCCGCGCGCAGGCAATCGGCGACCGCCTCGAAGAACACTTCCGTCTTGCCCCCGCCGGTCACCCCATCGAGAAGCGCCACGCCGAACCCCTCCGGCTGCGCCCGGATGGTCCCGAGCGCGGCATCCTGCGCCTCGTTGAGCGCGGGCGGGGCGAAATCGGCCTCCGGCGCCTCGACGACGGGGGGCGGGGGCAGCTCGACCTTTTCCAGAACCCCCTGCCGCGCCAGCCCGTCGATCACCGAGGGGCTGACCCCGCTCGCCCCCACGAGCGCAGATTTGGCCCAGGCCAGCCCGTCCGCGACGTGTTCGAGAACGCGCCTGCGCGCCGAGGTGATGCGTTCGGGCTCCTCGCCGGTGAAGCGGTAGGCGGTGATCGGGCGCTCGGACTCCAGCGCCTCGGTCGAGCGCAGCACCCCGCGCAGCACCATGCCCGGCGCCGCCAGGGTATAGCGCGCCACCCACTCGATGAGCTGCATGAGTTCGTCCGACAGGGGCGGCGTATCGAATACCTGCGCGATATCGCGCAGCCGGTTGTGCGCCACCATGTCCTTCGGCGGCCCCCACACCACGCCCAGCGTCGGGCGCGGGCCCAGCGGCACCATGACGATCGAGCCGCGCTGAACGCTGACCCCGTCCGGCACACGATAGGTGTACGGGCCTTCCACGGCCACCGCCACCATCACCGCAACACTGTCGCCGAGTTCGTCCATCTCACGCCGTCTTTCAATCGGGGTGAGAAGATGGCCGATTCAATGCGAAATATCCATCGCCGGGATCGGGAATGAAACGGGGATCAGAACCGCCCGCGCAGGCCGGCCCGTACCGAGACGCTGAGGAAATCGGCCCCGGCCGTGCCGCTCAGGAAGCGCGACGTGTTCGTGTCGGTCTCGACTTCCTCGGTGTCGCCCACCTGTGTGAAGACCTTGCGCGCCGAGGCGCTGGCGAAGAGTTCCGACTTTTCCGAGAAGCTGTAGCTCACATTGCCCTCCGCCCCGAGCACGGGGCCGGCGGTGAAGCTGTCGAGAAAGCGCAGGTCGCGCAGCCAGTGGTCGTCCTCGCTGCGTGCGAGAAACGCCATGCCGCCCTGCACGGCCGCCGAGGCATGCCACGCCCCGTCGGTCACCGCTGCATCGGCGCCCGCCAGCAGCATCGGCCACATCTGCCGGTAGGTCACCGCCGCATCGCCGGCCGGAATCGTGCCCGTGTCATTGCGAAAGCCGCCATTGCTGTAGATGTAGGAGCCGCCGAAGGCCGTCCACTGCACGTCCGTATAGCCCAGCTCCCCGTGAAACCCGGCGCGCAGCCCCGGCTCCTGCACGACATCCCTGCCCACGCGCAAACCGCCGGAGAAATAGTGGTCGACCTGCGTGTCGGGGTGCAGCGACCTGTCGCTCCAGTCGTCCCGCGCCGTGCTTACGGTATGTGCGGGATCCCAGTCATAGTCGGTCATGTATCCGCCGCCGCTGAGCCCGGCCTCGCCGCTCAGGCGCACGCGCCAGCCATTCTCGAGCGGCGCCATCACGCTGGCCGAGGCGGTGGGCACCGCCATGCCCTCCCAAACGAGCTGGCTGAGCTTTTTCGAGTTCGAATAGACGAACTCGTTGCCCCTGAGATAACTCAGCCCGAACCCGCCGGTCACCGCGACGAGGTCCTGATTGGTCCGAACGCCCTGCCACTGCGCCGTGGCGGGCCCGCAAAGCGCGAGGACGAGCCCCACGCCTGCACAAATCCTGAAACCCGGCCCCATCATGCGCCGCTCGTCGTGCTCCCTGACCCCGAAGGTTGGCGATTCGCCTCGCGCACAGTCTGCCGCACGCGCCTTGCCAAATCCTTAGGCGCTCGCGCGCGGCACGGCAACCCGGCGGCCGGAATCGCTTTCCACTTCCTCAACCAAACCGTGCCAGTCTCGCCCCATGACCGATTTCGCCACCCGCACCGACGCGACGACGCGAGACCTGATCACCGCCTGGCTCGACGAACTCGGCGCGGTACGCCGGTTGGCATCGAAGACCCGCGAGGCCTATGCTCGCGATCTCGGCCAGTTCGTGGCGTTCCTGAGCGAACACACCGGCGGGCTGGTGACGCCGAAGACACTCGAGGCGCTGCGGCCCGCCGATATCCGCGCTTTCATGGCCGCCCGCCGCGCCGCCGGTGCCGGCTCACGCACGCTGGCGCGCACCCTTTCGGCGCTCAAGGGCTTTTTCGGCTATCTCGAGCGCACCGGAACGCTGACCAACGACGCGCTCAACACCATCCAGACGCCCAGGACGGGCGATGCCCTGCCCAAGGCCCTGACCGCCACCGAGGCCCGCGCGGCCATCGCCGCGGCCGGGGAGATGGCCGACACGCCCTGGATCGCCGCGCGGGACATGGCCGTTCTGGCCGTGTGCTATGGCAGCGGCCTGCGCATCGCCGAGGCACTTTCCCTCACCCGCGCCGATCTCGACGGCACGTCCATGCGCGTAACCGGCAAGGGCGGCAGGACGCGGCTCGTCCCCCTCATCGCACCCGTGCGCAAGAGCATCGAGACCTACCTCGATCTGTGCCCCTTCGGCCTCGAGCCCGGGGACCCCATTTTCCGCGGCGCGCGCGGCGGCGTTCTCTCGGCGCGGATCGTGCAACTGCGCATCCAGCAGGTGCGCGGCGCCCTCGGGCTGCCCCCCTCGGCAACCCCGCACGCCCTACGCCACTCCTTCGCCACCCATCTCCTCGGGAAGGGCGGCGATCTGCGCGCCATCCAGGAACTGTTGGGCCACGCCTCGCTGTCGACGACACAGGTCTATACCCGCATCGATACCGAACAGCTCCTCGACGCCTACCGCAGCGCGCATCCCCGGAGCTGACCGCACACCTTGCGCCTCGCGCCGGGGAACCGAAGGATCAGCGCCCATCGGCGTGGGGATTGACCTCGACAGCAATGCGTCCGCCCGCGTGTGGAAAGCGTTCATGACCGAAACCGTCGGGCGCGCCATGCTGAGGATCGTCGCTGTCACCGGCATCCGCAAGCGCTTCCCGCAGTGTAGCGAGCCGGCTGAGAACGGCTTCCCGCTTCGCATCGAGATCGGCTCTGAGCCGGTCAATATGTTCGAGCTTCTCGATGAGTTGCACGATACCGCCCTCGCACGGTCCGGCGCCCTCGTCGGAAAGGCACGCCGCCATGCCGCGCACCTCGCGCGTGGAAAAGCCCGTCGCAACAAGGTCCCGGATGCGGCGCGCGCGGCGCAGGTCGGCTTCGCCATAGCTGCGATAGCCGTTCTCAGACCGGCGGGGGTCCATAAGCCCCGCCTTCTCGTAATGGCGCAGCATGCGCTCCGAAATGCCAAGCCTTTCGGCGGCTTCCTTGATGTGCATCCCGGCTCCTTTCCGCTCGGCATTGAAGTCCCGATATTGGGTCGCGATCAGACAACCTCAACCGGCAGGCGGTCAGCTCCGCAACGACCACGCCCCGTCCACGGTCACCACCTGTCCGCTCAGCCATTCATTGGCCGAATTGCCCAGCCGCAAGATCCACGGCACGATGTCGCCGGGCACCCCGCGCCGCCCCAGCGGCACCTGCGCCGCTTCGCTCTCCTCGACCGACTGCGCCACCTCGGGGGGCAGTCCCATCATGCCGGTCAGGGCCCCGCTTTTCACCGGCCCCGGTGCCACCGCATTCACCCGGATGCCGTCCCCGGCAAGCTCGACGGCCCAGGACCGGGTCAGATGTTCGAGCGCCGCCTTGGTCGCCGCATAATGCGCCAGCCCCGGCGCCGCATTCCGGGAAACGGCTGTTCCGAGATTGACCACCGCGCCCTTGCTTTCCCGCAACGCCGGCAGTGCCTCCTTCAGGAGGACCGATGGCGCGACGATATTCACCGCACACATTTCGGAGAGTATATTGCTGTCATAGGAGTCGATGGGCAGCGGTTTACCCGCACCGGCATTGTTGACGATCAAATCCAGTCTCGTCCAACGGCCCAGCGCGGCTTCAACGACTTGCCTGCCACTGGCCGGGTCGGCGCTGTCGGCTTGCACGGCCTCGATCACCGAACTCCTGGCAGCAACGCCGGCAAGCTTCGTCCCGTCGCGTCCCGTGATGACGACATTCGCTCCCCGCTCTGTCAGCTCCAGTGCGGTCGCTTCCCCGATGCCGGAGCTTCCACCTGTGATAACAACGACTTTTCCCTGCCAGCTATTCTCTTGAGTCATCTCGGCTTGCTTTCCTGATTTACACCTGCGCGGATGCGCGCCGCGTCAGCACTAGCCGGTTGACATTAGTGTCAGGGTCAAGCCCGAATTTCGGGAAAACGCGTCGGCCGGAGCGGGCCGCCGGCGCATGTCTTGCACCCATCGCACATTCGGTATAGGCAAATGGCCATGATCAAGACGCTTCTCATTGCCACGCTATGGCTTCTCGGCATTATCGACATGCCGGGGCGAGCGCGCTTGATCTGATCACTTTCACATCGAACCGCATTGCACCGGCCCCGACCACGGGCTGAGACGATGCAATGCGCGTTCCATCAGCCGCCGGGGCCTTCGGAAAAAGGATAGCTCCCGCATGGCTGCTCAAGTCGATACGCCCCCGCAACCCGTCGCAACGGATGTCCTTGGCTATGCCCTCGCCATTTCCGGCGCCGCGCTGTTCTCGACCAAGGGCATTTTCATCAAGCTCGCCTACACCACCGGCATCGGCACCGAAACGGTGCTGGCGCTGCGCATGCTCATCGCCTTTCCCTTCTATCTCGCCATCGGCGCCTGGGTTCTCGCCACCGCGCCCGATCTGCGCGCAAAGCTCAACCTGCGGGAGGTGACGCTGGCCGCCGGCGTGGGAATCCTGGGATACTACGTCGCGAGTTCGCTCGATTTCTGGGGGCTGTTCTTCGTCACCGCGCAGTATGAGCGGCTGGTGCTGTTCACCTATCCGTTCTTCACGCTGGCGCTGGGGGTCATGTTCTTCGGCGACCGCATGAACTGGGGCGTGGTGCCGGGCCTGGCCCTTTCCTATTCCGGCCTTCTGGTCATCATGGGCTGGAACTTCATGGTGAACCCCGACGGGCTGCTCGAAGGCACCGCGCTGGTTCTCGCCTCGGCCCTGGCCTTCGCGCTGTTCCAGCACCTTGCCAAGCGCCGCATGACGGTCATCGGCACGCGCGCCTTCACCTGCATCGCCATGGGCGCCGCCGCGCTGGTGGCCGTCACGCACAACACCGTCCAGCACGGCATCGCCAGCTATGCCGGATTCTCCACCGAGGTCTGGGCCTATGGAGCATGCTTGGGGATCGTCGGCACCGTCCTGCCGAGCTTTCTGCTCAACACCGGCATCCAGCGCATCGGCGCCCGCGCCACCTCCTCGACCGCCGCGTTCGGACCGGTGGCGACCATCGTTCTGGCGGTCATCGTTCTCGGCGAGGCCTTTACCCTCTGGCACGCCATCGGCACTGCACTGGTCATCCTCGGCGTCGTCTGGTTCAGCCGGGCCGAGAGGCGGGCGAAAACGCCCACCCCCGTTCCCGCACCGGCGGCTCAACCGGTGCGGTAGGGATTGACGAAATCCTGCACGGCGGCGATCTCGCTGTCGCGCACCTCGTGCCCGCCGTCATGCCAGTGGGGCGTGACGGCGGCGCCCTGGGCGCCCAGCCAGCCGATCAGCCGCTCGGTCAGCGGCGGCGGGCAGATCGGGTCCTGCCGCCCCGCCGTGATCAGGACCTGCCGGTCCTTCAGGCCCGGCGCCGGATCGGGCTCGAACGGAATGAGCGGGTGCAGCAGCACCGCCGCGTCGAACAATTCGGGCCGCGTGATCATCACGTTGGCCAGAATGTTGGCCCCGTTCGAATACCCGAGCCCCAGAACCGGCCCGCGCGCCGCCGCGGTGAAGCCGGCGACGAACTCGGCCATCGCCGCGGTGCGGATAGCGAGGTCGTCCATGTCGTAAACCCCCTCGCCGGTGCGGCGGAAGTAACGCAACGCCCCGCCTTCGCTGACATCCCCCCGCGGGCTGACGACATGCGCGCCGGGCACCAGCTCCCCCGCGAAGGCGAAGAACTGGTTCTCGTCCCCGCCCGTACCGTGGAAGGTGAAGATCAGCGGCGACTGCGCGCCGGCGCCGGGCTGTTCGCGATAGTGATAGTGCGTCGTCATCAGCTCACCTCGTCGCCGAGCGGGGCCAGGTTCTTCTCCAGCTTCTCGCGCAGGTGCGCGTGCTGATCGGGAAGCTTGAGCGCCTCGCCCAGATGCGCCCGGTCCTCGTCACGATCGAACCCGGGCTCGTGGGTCGCCACCTCGAACAGCACGCCGCCCGGCGTGCGGAAATAGATGGCGTTGAAATAGTCGCGGTCGATCACCGGCGTGACGTGATAGCCCGTGTCGGTGAGCGCCCGGCGCACCTCGAGCTGGCGCTCCGCATTCTCCACCGCGAACGCGATGTGATGCACCGAGCCCGCACCCTGCTGGGCCGGTCCGACATCGGGCATCGCCGCAATATCGATGAAATCGGCGCCATTGCCGTTCTCCATCGCGAACCGCACCACGTCGCCCTCTCGCGCGGCCTCGGTATAGCCCATGAACTTCAACAGCTCCGCGGTCGCCCCTTCCTCGTGCAGCCGCAGGATGGCCGAGTGGAACCCGCGGATCGCGAATTCAGCGTCGATGCCGTTGCCGGTAAAGGGCGTACGCGTGTCGTTCGGCGTCTCCACGAGGGCAAAGCCATCCCCGTCCGGCCCGGCGAAGCGCAGCCGGTTCTCGCCGAACGCGGTGTCGCGCTCGAGCCCGTCGACGTCATGCGCGGCGAGCTGGCCTTCCCAGAACCCCAGCGACCCGGCGGGGACAGAGAACACGGTCGTGCCCACCTCGCCCGTGCCGGGCCGCCCGCGCGCGGCGCCGGGGAAGGGGAAATAGGTCATCACTGTGCCCGGCGTGCCGATCTCGTCGGCATAGTAGAGGTGATAGACGTCCGGCGCGTCGAAATTCACCGTCTTCTTGACGCGCCTCAGGCCCAGAACGTCGGTGAAGAACCGGTTGTTCACGGCCGCGTCGCTGGCCAGCGAGGTGATGTGATGTAAACCCTTGATATGATCGAGCATGATCGGTCTCCGTTTCCGCCCGCCTTGCGCGGGCTGCATTGCGTGTTGCCGGATCATATGGCTCTCGCGATCGGTCAAATAAACCGCCCGATCAAATCAACAATGTTCAATGATCACGAACGACAATCGCCTCCCGGTCATTTTCCGTTTAGCATCGCTTGTGTTCGAGAATGCGGCAAGAGACGAACGTTGCCGGTGTAGTGTAGCCTGCGGTGGGGGTGTCGCTCGAAACGCGCGACCGAGGAGGAGGCAATGCCCTTACGCGTGACCGTTCTTGTGTGCCTTCTGGCGCTCATGGCCCCGGGGCTCGCGGCCCGCGCCGGCGAATGCAGCAATATCAACATGCTCGAGGAGTTGCGCCGCTCCGACCCCGAAGACTATGCCGCCCTGCGCGCCGAGGCGCGCCGGACTCAAAACGGGACGGGCGTGTTCTGGAAGGTCACCAAGGGCGGGAACGCGCCTTCCTGGCTCTTCGGCACGATTCACAAGGCCGATCCGCGCGTGCTCGACCTGCCGGCCCCGGTACGCGCCGCGCTGGAGAGCGCCGACACCCTCGCCGTCGAGATCGTCGATGCCAACGACCCCGGCGCCATCGGGGCGCTGATCGGCAACAATCCCGACCTGGTGATGATGCCGCCGGGTGAGGCCCTGTCCGATCACGTCGACCGGAAAACCGTCGGCCGGCTGACGCGCTATCTCGAGGAGCGCGGCATGACCTACGACATGATCTCCGGCCTCCAGCCCTGGGTAAGCACGGGCATGCTGGCGATCAGCCTGTGCGACCTCGCCGCGGGCGGGCGCGACGCCACCATCCTCGACACCCATCTGATCGATCTCGCGCGCGAACGGGGCATGGAGGTCGTCGGGCTCGAGACCCTGCGCACCCAGCTCACCGCCCTGTCGGAAGTCGACCGGCAGCTCTATTTCGATTCCATGGTCGATATCGCCCGGCTCTACGCCGAGGGGCTTTACGAACCGCTCCTGCAGACACTGACCGAGCTCTATCTGGACGGCGACATCGCCGCGATCATGCCCCTTCAGATGTACTACTCCACCGCCACCCCCGAGGGCGCAGCCCAGGTGGAGAAGTTCCTCGACCGCATCGTCGATGTGCGCAACGCGGAAATGGCCGGCAAGGCGGCCGCCCTCATCGCCGGCGGCAGCACGGTGATCGCGGTCGGCGCCCTGCACCTGCCCGGCGACACCGGCCTCGTCGCCGCCCTGCGCGAGCGCGGCTACACGGTCACCCGCGTGCCGGTGGCCCGGGAGAGGGAGTAGGCGGGGGCCGGAACACCCCGCGCCATCGCCTGGAGCGTTTTCAGAACAAGTGGATACCACTTGTTCGGTTCGAAAACGCGACCACTCAAGAACCTGGAGCTTCCGTTCTGATTCAATCGGAACGGAAGCGCTAGATGTGAATCGGCCCGTCCTGGGTCGCCAGCGCCGCCTCGCGCACGGCTTCGGACAGCGTGGGATGCGCATGGCAGGTCCGCGCGAGGTCCTCGCCGGCGCCGGAGAATTCCATCAGCACCGCGATCTCGTGGATCATCTCGCCGGCATAGGCCCCAACGATATGCCCCCCCAGCACCCGGTCGGTCCCGGCGTCGGTCAGGATCTTGACGAAGCCCTGCGTCGCCAGCATCGCCTTGCCGCGCGCGTTCGCCGTGTAGGGGAACTTGCCGACCTTGTAGGTCACGCCCTCGTCCTTGAGCTCTTCCTCGGTCTTGCCGACCCCGGCAACCTCGGGGGCGGTATAGACGACGCTGGGGATGACGCCGTAGTTGACGTGCCCGGCCTGCCCGGCAAGGATTTCGGCGACCGCGATCCCCTCGTCCTCGGCCTTGTGCGCCAGCATCGGCCCGGTGACGACGTCGCCGATGGCGTAGATCCCCTCGACTCCGGTCTTGTAGTGGTCGTCGACCGCCACACGGCCCCTGTCGTCGGTCTCGATCCCGGCGTCCTCGAGCCCCAGCCCCTCGGTGTAGGGTTTGCGCCCGATGGCGACGAGCGCCACGTCCGCCTCGATCTTTTCCGGATCGCCGCCCTTGGCGGGCTCGGTTTCGGCAACGAGCCCGTTATCGGTCTGGGAAATGCCGGTGACCTTGGTGCCCAGCTTGAAGGTGAAACCCTGCTTTTGCAGCATGC
>CAZNHG010000086.1:0-11610 GCA_964572555.1 uncultured Devosiaceae bacterium
TGGGCTCGGGCCGGGATTCATGATTGGCCCTTGCGGGCCGACCCCCACCCTGACCCTCCCCTCAAGGGGGAGGGAATGGGGCCGCGCCGGTGGCCTGGGTGATTGAAATTGCGGGCGTGGTGGTCATTCTTCGGAGTGCGCCGCTACAAAAGGACAACGGGCGGCGCGGGCCGCCGAAGGGAGGTCGAGAATGTCGGGGACGATCAGGCTGACGATGGCGCAGGCCGTGGCGCGGTTTCTGGCGCGGCAGATGACGGAGGTCGACGGGGAGACCCTGCCGATCTTCGGCGGCGTCTGGGGCATTTTCGGGCATGGCAATGTCGCGGGGATGGGCGAAGCGCTCTACCAGGTGCGCGATGAGTTGCCGACGTTCCGGGCGCATAACGAACAGGGAATGACGCATGCCGCCGTCGCCTATGCCAAGGCGCATTTCCGCCGGCGGATGATGGCGTGCACCAGCTCCATCGGCCCGGGGGCGCTGAACATGGTGACGGCGGCGGGCGTGGCGCATGTGAACCGGTTGCCGGTGCTGCTGCTGCCGGGCGATGTGTTCGCCAACCGGCTGCCCGACCCGGTGCTGCAGCAGGTCGAGGACTTCTCGGATGCGACGGTTTCGGCGAACGATGCGTTCCGGCCCGTCTCGCGCTATTTCGACCGGATCACCCGGCCCGAGCAGATCATGCCCGCGCTCAGGCGCGCCATGCAGGTTCTGACCGATCCGGCGGAATGCGGGCCGGTGACGCTGAGCCTGTGCCAGGACGTGCAGGCGGAGGCCTACGATTATCCTGAAAGCTTTTTCGAAGAGACGGTGTGGACGATCCGCCGGGCGCGGGCCGACCGGGCCGAGATCGCGGCGGCGGCGGATGCGCTGAAACATGCCGAGAAGCCGGTGATCATCGCGGGCGGAGGCGTGCTCTATTCGGGAGCGGGCGCCGACCTGACGGCGTTTGCCGAAAAGCACGAAATTCCGGTGATGCAGACCCAGGCGGGTAAGTCGGCGCTGCCGGATGTGCACGAGTTGAACATGGGCTCGGTGGGCGTGACGGGCACCTCGGCGGCGAACGCGCTGGCGGAGGAGGCGGATGTCGTCTTCGCCGTGGGGACGCGGCTGCAGGACTTCACCACCGGGTCGTGGGCGCTGTTCGGCAACCCGGAGATGAAGATCGTCGGGTTGAACGTGCAGGCGGCCGATGCGGGCAAGCACGGGAGTATTCCCGTGGTGGGCGACGCGGTGAGCGGGCTGGCCGATATCGATGCCGCGCTCGGGGACTGGTCGGCGCCCGCCGCGTGGACGGACCGGGCGCGCAACGGCAAGGGCGAGTGGATCAAGGCAGCGAACGCGGCGACGGCGCCGACCAATACCGACCGGCCCTCGGACGGGCAGGTGATCGGCGCGGTGCAGCGGGCTTTCGGCACCGAGGCAACGCTGGTGTGTGCTGCGGGCGGGCTGCCGGGCGAATTGCACAAGCTGTGGCAGGCTGGGGCGCCGGGCTCCTATCACCTCGAATACGGGTTCTCGTGCATGGGTTACGAGATCGCCGGGGGGCTGGGCGTCAAGCTGGCCAAGCCGGACGACGAGGTGGTCGTCATGGTGGGCGACGGCTCGTACATGATGCTCAACTCGGAGCTCTCCACCTCGGTGATGCTCGGGGCGAAGTTGACGATCGTGCTTCTCGACAACTCCGGCTATGGCTGCATCAACCGGCTGCAGATGGGCACCGGCGGGGCGAACTTCAACAATCTTTTCGCGGACACGCGGCACGAGACGATGCCCGAGATCGACTTCTGCAAGCATGCAGAATCGATGGGGGCCGTGGCGGTGAAGGCGCATTCCGTCGGCGAGCTGGAAGCGGCGATTGCAGAGAGCCGGGAGAACACGCGCACCACGGTGATTCAGATCGACACCGACGCGCTGGCGACGACCGCGGCCGGCGGGCACTGGGGGGACGTGGCGGTGCCGGAGGTGAGCCCGCGCAGGGAAGTCAACGCGGCCCGCAAGGCCTACGAGGCCGAGACCAAGAAGCGGCATATTGGGTGAGAGTGAACGCATGATCCGTATCGGTGCCAACCCCATCGGGTGGTCGAACGACGACATGCTCGAGGTCGGGGGGAATATCCCGCTCGAGCAGTGTCTGAGCGAAGCGAAGGACGCCGGGTTCGCCGGCATGGAGCTGGGCAACAAGTTTCCGCGCGAGGCGGCGGCGCTGGAGCCGGTGCTGAAAACGCACGGGCTCGAGTTGGTCTCGGGCTGGCACAGCCTGGAGCTCCTGACGCGGGACGTGGATGCGGAGATGGCGGCGGTGGCCGGCCATGCCGCGCTTCTCAAGGCGATGGGGTGCCCGGTGCTGATAGCCTGCGAGACCTCGAATACCGTGCAGGGGCAAAAGGATACGCCGCTTTCGGCGCGGCCGGTTCTCGCCAAGTCCGACTGGCCGGTCTTCGCGGACCGGCTGACGGCGTTCGCGGAGCGGGTGATGGCGGAATACGGGCTGACGCTGGTCTATCACCACCACATGGGGACGGTCGTGCAGACCGAAGCGGAGATCGACCGGCTGATGGCGCTGACCGGGCCGGCGGTGAAGCTGTTGCTCGATACCGGGCATGTGAGCTGGGGCGGGGGCGATCCGGCGCGGGTGGCGCGGCACTATCGCGAGCGGATCGCGCATGTGCACTGCAAGGACGTGCGCGAGGCGGTGATGCAGCGCGCGCATGCGGAGGACTGGAGTTTTCTCGATTCCGTGCTGGCGGGGGTTTATACCGTGCCGGGGGATGGGTTCATCGATTTCGTGCGGGTTTTCAAAGAGTTGCCGGGGTATTCGGGCTGGGTGGTCGTCGAGGCCGAGCAGGATCCGGAGATCGCCGAGCCGGCGAAATACGCGCGGATGGGGTTTGCGAATCTGAAGCGGTTTCTGGGCGAGGGCGGGCTGGTCTAAGGGCAGGTTTTTGATTGGCCCTTGCGGGCCGCCCCCACCCGACCTGGCTGTGCCGGGCCACCCTCCCCACACGGTGGGGGAGGGAGAGGGCAGGCTGCGAGGTGAAACACTGAAGGATCAAGGGAACGGAAAATGGCTGATCTGCTGAGGAAACCGGAAGGCGAGACGGGTCGGGTGCATCATGTGACGCCGGAGAATGCCGGGTGGGGGTATGTCGGGTTCGACATGCACTGGCTGGGCGCCGGGGATACGGTCGGCGAGAGCACCGGGGAGCGCGAGGTGTGCTTGGTGTTCGTGACCGGGCGCGGGCGCGTGACGGCGGATGGTGCCGATTTCGGCGAACTCGGGGGGCGGAGGTCGCCGTTCGAGGGCAAGACGCATTCGGTCTACGTGCCGGCGGGGACCGAGTGGTCCGTCACGGCGGCGGGCGATTGCGAGCTGGCGGTGTGTTCGGCGCCGGGGACGCCGGGGTCGCACGAGGCGCGGGTGATCGGGCCGGACGACGTTGCGCAGGAGGTGCGCGGCAAGGGCGCGAATGTGCGGCACGTGTCGAACATCCTGCCCGAGACGGAGCCGGCGGACTCGCTGCTGGTCGTGGAGGTGATCACGCCGGCGGGGAACACATCGTCCTATCCGCCGCACAAGCACGACACGGACAACCTGCCGGAGGAAAGCTATCTCGAGGAGACCTATTATCACCGGCTCAACCCGGCGCAGGGGTTCGGGTTCCAGCGGGTCTATACCGACGACCGGTCGCTGGACGAGGCGATGGCGATCGAGGACGGGAACGTGGTGCTGGTGCCGAAAGGGTATCACCCGACGGCGACGTGCCACGGGTACGATCTTTACTATCTCAACGTGATGGCCGGGCCGGTGCGCACGTGGAAGTTCCACAATGCGAAAGAGCATGAGTGGCTGTTCGATCTGTGAGACCGGGTGGTCCTACGGCTTGGCGCCGGCCGTGTCGCGGTCGGCGAGGCGGGGCATGACCTCGATGAAATTGCAGGGCTTGTGGCGGTTGTCGAGCTGGGGGCGCAGGATGCCTTCCCAGGCGTCGCGGCAGGCGCCGCGGGAGCCGGGGAGGCAGAAGACGAAGGTCGTGCCGATCAGGCCGGCGGTGGTGCGGCTCTGGATGCTCGAGGTGCCGATGGTGGTGGCCGAATACTGGTGGAAGAGCACCGAGAAGCCGTCCATGCGCTTGTCGAACAGCGGTTCGAGGGCCTCGGGCGTGACGTCGCGGCCGGAAAAGCCGGTGCCGCCGGTGGTCAGGACCGCATCGATTTCGGGGTCGGCGAGCCAGGGCTGAACCTTTGCGCGGATGGCCTGGATGTCGTCGCCGACGAGGGCGCGGCCGGCGCAGGTGTGGCCGTCGGATTCCATCAATTCCTGCAGCAGAGCGCCGGAGGTGTCGGTCTCGAGCGTGCGCGTGTCGGAGACCGCGAGGACCGCGATCTTGAGCGGGACGAAGGGCCTGGTTTCATCGAGTTCGGACTTGAACATGTCGGCTCCGGTTGAAGATGCTTACTCCCGCGGCGGGTCCCGGCGGGTGGTGTCGTCGCCGTCCCCGTCCCCGGCGGGCGGCTCGCCGTGGGGCTCGGAATCGCCGGTGTCGGAGGCGGCCACGCTTTCGGTATCGGGTTCGTCCTCCGACGAGCGGTCGTCAGTTTCGTCGTCGCGCTGGGGCGGTTCGTATTCGTCGCCGGGCTCGGTCATTTCGTCGAGGAACTCGTCGGCCTCCGTGCGCGGATCGAGCACCACGGTCTGCACAGTGGCGTCGCGGCCGCTCGATTGCAACAGGAAGGGTTCGCGCTCCTCCTCGGTGGCCGGTTCGCGCCGGCGTGCGCGCAGGATGGCGAAGCAGGCGAGGAACAGGTGCACCGCGGCGGTGACGAGGAACAGGCCGACCGGCGAGATTATCGACATGGCGGCGGAACCCAGCAGCGGGCCGGTGGCCAGGCCGATGCCGAACAGCAGGATGAGGCTCGAGGCGATGCGGGCGAACTCGCCTTCGTGCGCATAGTCGTTGGCGTGGGCGACGGCGACGGGATAGATCGAGTTCGCCGCCAGGCCGTAAAGGCCGAACATGGTCCAAAGGAGCCAGCCATTGCCGGGATTGACGATGAACAGGACCAACCCGACGAGCACGCCGCCAGCCGAAATGCCGATGAGGACGCGCCGCCGGTCCATGGTGTCGGAGAGTTTGCCGATGGGCAGCTGGCCGACAGCGCTGACGACCACCGACAGGCTCATCAGGTAGGCGATGGTGTCGGCGCCCAGCCCGATCTGGATGCCGTAGACGGGGGCGAGCGTGCCGAAACAGCCGGCCGCCACGCCCGAGACGAGGGCGGCGACGACGGCGACCGGCGAGGTGCGGAACAACAGGCCGAGATCGAGCCGGGCGCGGGCGAGGGGGCGCGGCTGGGCGCTCAGCGTCAGGGCGGTGGGCAGGATGGCGAGGGCGAAGCCCAGCGCGCCGATGACAAAGGGGAGATATCCCTGCACGCCCGTGGCCGCGATGAGAAGCTGGCCGGCGGTGGAGAACACGAAGTTCCCCATCATGTAGAAGCCGAACACGGTGCCGCGCCGCTCGCTGCTCGTGACCTCGTTGAGCCAACTCTCCACGATCATCGCCGCGCCGGCGAAACAGAAGCCGGAGAAGGCGCGCAGCACGATCCAGGCGGTCTGCTCGACGAAGATCAGGTTGAACAGGATGACCATGGTGGCGACGCTGGCCATCACCGAGAAGGACCGGATGTGCCCGACCCGGCTCACCATGCCCGGCACGACCAGGGTGCCCGCGACATAGCCCACGGACCAGCTCGTGCCGATCAGGCCCAGGGCGAGGAGCGCAAAGCCTTCCTCGCCCCCGCGCACGGAGATGAGAAGGCCCTGCAGGCCGCCCGCGAACATCAGCAGCGCCGAGCCCAGAAGGAGCGCGATTACCCTCAAAACGTCAGCCATGAATCGACCCCCGCCTGGGCTCCCAGGTGCTAATGGCGCGGGGAAGGGCCCGCGCGCCCATGGATCATTTCATCGTTTCACGGAAACGCCGAAACGATCCACGTCTTTGTCTTGTCGCGCTTTTGAACCGCAAAACCGTTTCCACTTTTGCTCAAAGCGCTCTAGCGATTGTGAAGTGCGCCCCCAAAGGACTCAAATTGCGGCTGAAGTTTGAACGGATGTCGCCCTTTCGCGCAAGCGTGCGCGTTATACCCGTTCGGGGGCGCTGTCCAGCGCTTGTTTGAGGGCCAGCATGTCGCGCCAGGCGAGCTGCTTCTGTGCGGGCTGGCGCAGTAGGAAGGCGGGGTGTAGCGTGGGGAGGGCGCGCAGGCTCAGGCCGTTGATCGTGATGTCCCGCCAGCGCCCGCGCATACGCGAGATCGCCTCCTTCGTCTCGAACACCGTCTGGGCGGCCGGCGCGCCGACGGTGACGATGAATTTGGGGTTCGCCAGCTCGATCTGGCGGTGCAGGAAGGGCAGGCAGGTGGCGATCTCGGCGGCGGTTGGCGTGCGGTTGCCGGGCGGGCGCCAGGGCACGGTGTTGGCGATGTAGACGCCGGTGCGGTCGAGCCCGATGGCGGCGAGCATGCGGTCGAGCAACTGGCCCGAGCGCCCCACGAACGGCTTGCCCTGCAGATCCTCGTCGCGGCCGGGCGCCTCGCCGATGATCATCACGTCGCCCTCGGGGCTGCCGTCGGAAAAGACGAGCTGGGTGGCGCGCAGCTTGAGTTGGCAGCCGTCATAGTCGCGCATGATCGCGGAGAGCTCGTCGAGCGAGCCCGCCTGTGCCGCGAGCGCCTGTGCTTCGGCGGGGTTGGCGTCGGGCGGGGGGGACTCGCCCTTGGCGGTGACGCCGGGCTGCGCGCCGCCGGATTGCGCCGGCGGCGGGGGTGCAGCGGCGGCGGGGGCAGCGGGTGCCGCAGGCTGTGCCTGCCGCTGTGCGGGCTTTTTCGCCATGGCCGAGGCCTTGAAGCGGTCGACCGGTTCCTCGCCCATGGCCATATCGACCCCGGCCGCCCGGTACCATTCGAGCAGCGCGCGCATGCCGGCGTCATTGGAGGGTCGATTTGCCATCATGTTGTCTGTTATGTCACAGCGCTACCCAAGCCGCCAGCGGGTGCCGCGCGGCCGTGACCAAACGTGGAAAACAAGGACAAGATGGCCGAGGAGACCGAGCGCGAGACGATATCCACCGACGTTGTGATCGTCGGTGCGGGGCCGGCGGGGCTTTCGGCGGCCATCCGGCTGAAACAGCGCGCGCCCGGGCTCGGGGTCATCGTCATCGAGAAGTCCGCGGAGGTCGGCGGGCACATCCTGTCGGGCGCGGTGCTCGATCCGGCGGGGCTCGACGAGCTGATCCCGGACTGGCGCGGCAAGGGCGCCCCGGTCGGTCCGGAAGTGACCGGCGAGCGCATGAGCTATCTCACCGAAACCGGCAGGTTCACCTTCCCCGACTTCATGCTGCCGCCGCAGATGAAAACGGCGAGCGCGGTGATCATCAGCCTGGGGGAGGTGTGCCAGTGGCTTGCTGGGCAGGCGGAGGAGCTGGGTGTGGAAATCTATCCCGCGACCCCGGCGGTGGACGTGGTGCGCGACGCGGCCGGGGCGGTGACGGGCGTCATCACCGGCGACCTGGGAATCGGCGCTAACGGACAACCCAAGGACGGGTATGCACAAGGGATCGTGCTGGAGGCGAAATACGTGCTGATCGGCGAGGGCGCGCGCGGCTCGCTCGCCAAGAAGCTGATCGGCGATTTCGGCCTCGACCGCGACAGTGATCCGCAGAAATACAGCCTCGGGATCAAGGAGATCTGGGAGGTGCCGGCGGAGCAGCACCGCGAGGGGCGGGTCGAGCACTTCATGGGCTGGCCGCTCGACGACAACACGAGCGGCGGCGGGTTTCTCTACCATGCGGGGAATCGCCGGGTTTACCTGGGGCTGGTCACCTATCTCGATTATGCCAATCCGATGCTGTCGCCGTTCGACGAATTCCAGCGGCTCAAGAGGCATCCCGAGATCAGCAAGGTGATCCGGGGCGGCACGCGCCTGTCCTACGGCGCCCGCGCGCTGACCTCGGGGGGCTGGCAGTCGATCCCCGAACTCGCCTTCGCCGGGGGCGCGCTGATCGGGTGCTCGGCGGGGTTCATGAACGTGCCGCGGATCAAGGGCATTCACAGCGCCATGCGCTCGGGCATGGCGAGCGCGGAGGCGGTGGCCGAGGCCATCGCGGACGGGCGCGCCAACGATACGCTGGACACCCTCAGGGACCGCGTGCTGGCCACGGGGATCGGCCGGGAATTGCGGCCGGTGCGCAACGTCAAGCCGTTGTGGAAGCGCTACGGTACGCGGCTGGGGGTGTTCCTGGCCGGCGCCGACATGTGGCTGGGCCAGCTCTTCCGGTTTTCGCCCTTCGGCACCCTCCGGCACAGCGTGCCGGACTGCGAGGCGACCAAGCCCAGGGCCATGCAGCCCGCGATCGCCTATCCGGGCGCGGACGGGGAACTGACATTCGACCGGGCGTCGTCGGTCTATCTGGCGAATCTCGCGCACGACGAGGACCAGCCGGTGCATCTCAAGCTCACCGATCCGGACGTGCCGATCCGCGACAACCTGCCGGTGTTCGGCGAGCCGGCGCCGCTCTATTGCCCCGCCGGTGTCTACGAGGTGGCCGAGGCGGACGGCGAGCCGGTTTTCCGCATCCATCCGGCCAACTGCGTGCACTGCAAGACCTGCGACATCAAGGATCCGGCGCAGAACATCACCTGGGTGCCGCCCGAGGGCGGGAGCGGACCGAACTATGCGGGGATGTGAGCGCGGTCACATTGTCGCGAACGGCCTAGATACTTAGTGGCCGCGTTTTCGAACCGAACAAGTGGTATCCGTTCAGCGGGATATTGCTCCTCTGGAGCAATATCTCTTCCGCTTCACTTCTGAAAACGCTCTAGTTCACAGCAGCGGCGGTGCGCGGGAAACGCCAAGGTCCTGAATGGCCTCGCTTTCGGTGCATGCAGGTGACGACGCCCCGCTCCGCGCGCATTCATCCCCTTGCGGCGGGCCGCAAAATAGCCAATCTTTGGCCACACACCGAGCAATACGCCGCGATAGAGAGTGATTCCGTGACGATCCAAACGAAACGTGCCTGGTCCTGCCTGCTGGCCCTTATCCTCATGTGCGCCGCGCCGCTGGCGCATGCCCAGCAGTCGGCCTTTTCGGTCGTGGAGCCCAGCGCCGCCGGCAGCTATCTCGCCGGGCAGGAAGCGCTGCGCGAGCTGCACACCGGCGATGCGGCCCGTTTCTTCCTCGATGCGTCGAGCGCGCAATGGGAAAGCCCCACGGTCGTCGCCCGCGCCTTCGAGGTTCTGGCCGCCGACGGCCGGATCGAGGATGCCGAGCCGATCGCCCGGCATCTGCTCGAACTGGAGCCCGAGAGCGAGCTGGCGCATGTACTTCTGGGCACGATCGCGCTCAAGGAGCGCCGCTACACCTCGGCGGTGAACCAGCTCGAGCCCGTGGGCTCGCAGAGTTTCATCGGCATCACCGCGACGATCCTGCATGCCTGGGCACTGATCGGGCAGGACGACTACGAGGGCGCGCAGGCGCTGCTCGACGAGATGGGGCGCTCGGGGCTCGAGGACTTCCTGGTCTTTCACCGGGCGCTGATGGCGGATGTGACGGGCAACGCGGACGCGGCCATCGGGTATGCGCGCACCGCCTATGAAAACGACAAGTATGTCGCGCGCATCATCGAGGCCTATGTGCGCATGCTGGCCAACGACAAGCGGTTCGACGAGGCACGCCAGGTGATCGCGGACTACCGGGCCGAGGGGCTGAGCCATCCGGTGATCGGCGTTTTGTCCGAAAGGGTCGAGAACGGCACCCGGCCGGGCAAGATGGCGACCTCGGTGCAGCAGGGCGCCGCCGAGATGTTCCACGGGATCGGCGCGGCGCTGTCGCGCGACGGGTCGGCCGACATCTCCATGGTGTTCCTGCGGCTGGGGCTCTATCTCGAGCCGCGCTCGGAGGTGATCTCGCTGGCGCTGGGCGATCTGCTCGAGTCGCGCGGCAACTACGAGGCGGCCAACGACATCTACGAGAGCCTGCCCAACGACTCGGTACTCAAGACACAGGCGATGATCCGCGTGGCGGAGAACCTCGACGCCGCGGGCGACCGCACCGAGGCGATCCGGCGGCTGGGCAACATCGTGGCGACCAATCCGGGCAATGTCGATGCCATCTCGGTGCTGGGGGACCTGTATCGCTACGACGAGCAGTATTCCAAGGCAATCGACGCGTATACGCGCACGCTGGAGCTCGCCGGCGCCGAGGGCGACCGGCCGCGCGACTGGCGGTTCTACTATGTGCGCGGCATCGCCTATGAGCGCGCCGACCAGTGGCCCAAGGCCGAGGCGGATTTCCAGAAGGCGCTGGAGCTGAACCCGGGGCACCCGCAGGTGCTGAACTATCTCGGCTATAGCTGGGTGGACCAGGGCATCCATCTCGAACAGGCGCTGGAGATGATCCGCGAGGCGGTGAACGCGCGGCCCTCGGACGGGTACATCGTCGACAGCCTGGGATGGGCCTATTACAAGCTCGGGCGCATCGAGGAAGCGGTGCAAACGCTCGAGCAGGCGGTGCGGCTGCTGCCCAACGATCCGGAGATCAACGATCACCTGGGCGATGCGTACTGGCAGGCCGGGCGGCGGCTGGAAGCGCGCTTCCAGTGGAACATCGCCTCCGATGTCGACGAGGAGAACGGCGACGTGACCCAGCGGGCCAATCTCAAGCTCGCCGAAGGGCTCGACGCGGTTCAGAATTAGCCCTCGATGTCGGGCATTGCCGAAAGCGCTCCGGCCAAGATCAATCTCGCACTGCATGTCACCGGGCGCCGGTCCGACGGATATCACGGGCTCGAAAGCCTGGTGGTGTTCGCCGGGGTCGCGGACGAGTTGTCGGCGGTGCCGGCGGATGCGGATACGCTGGCGGTCACGGGGCCGTTCGCTTCGGCGGTGACGGCCGGGCAGTCCAATCTCGTCATGCGGGCGGTGGCCGGGTTCCGGGAGCGGTGGCCGGAAGCGGTGGGGCACGGCGTTGCCATCACCCTCATCAA
Source organism: uncultured Devosiaceae bacterium (assembly GCA_964572555.1). Lineage (GTDB taxonomy): Bacteria > Pseudomonadota > Alphaproteobacteria > Rhizobiales > Devosiaceae > CAZNHG01. The sequence continues at coordinate 11,041 of CAZNHG010000086.1, forward strand.
GAACCTGCCGGTTTCCGCGGGGATCGGCGGGGGGTCGGCGGACGCGGCGGCGGCGCTGCGGCTGATGGTGCACCTGGCCGATACGCCCATCCCCGATGACGGGCTGGCGGCGCTGGCGCTGGGCTTGGGCGCCGACGTGCCGGTGTGCCTCGAATCGCGCCCCTGCCTCGTTTCGGGCGTGGGGGAGGTGACCGAACGGGTGCCGCGCTTTCCGGCGGCGCACGTGGTGCTGGTCAATCCGCTGGTGCCCATCGCGACGGCGGACATGTTCCGCAAGCTCAGCGCGCGCGACAATCCCGGCCTGCCGCCGCTCGACGAGCCGTTCGAGCGCATCTCGATCCTGGCGCTGTGGCTGGAGCATACGCGCAACGACCTCGAAGAGCCGGCGACGGAGATCGCGCCGGTGATCGGGGAGATTGCCGACGCTCTCGACGCGACGCGCGGGTGCGTGATCGCGCGGATGTCGGGGTCGGGGGCGACGGTGTTCGGGCTTTACGGCTCGGGGGCGGAGGCGCACCAGGCGGCGCAGGATATCCGCCGGCAGTGGCCGGACTTCTGGGTGGCGGCGGC
>CAZNHG010000087.1:0-5247 GCA_964572555.1 uncultured Devosiaceae bacterium
CTCGGCCGCATTCTCGAACACGCGAACGCGCAGTTCGCGGTTGCTGGCGAGCACCATGCGCACGATGGACGAAAGGGCCGGATTGGCCGTGAGGATGGCGACGACTTTGGTTTCGGCCGGCATGGGTGTGCAACTCGCTTGATTGGTTAACCAAGCGTTAACACGACAGCGGTGCGCGGAGAAGGCGGACGAGGGGCCGCCCACAAAAAAGCCGCCGGCCGTGAAGGCCGGCGGCCGCGATCAGGGTGTTGAAACCACTTTGCTACTGAGCAGCTTCGAGCAGCTCGGTGACGTATTCCCAGTTGACGAGATTGTCGAAGAACGCCTCGAGATATTTCGGGCGGGCATTGCGGTAGTCGATGTAGTAGGAGTGCTCCCACACGTCGACGCCCAGCAGCGGCGTGGCATCATGAATGAGCGGGTTTTCCCCGTTCGGCGTCTTCATGATCTCCAGCTTGCCGTCCTTGAGCGCCAGCCAGGCCCAGCCGGAGCCGAACTGGGTGGTGCCGGCAGCCAGGAAGTCCTCGCGGAACTTGTCGACGCCGCCCAGGTCTTCCTTGACCTTGGCCTCGAGGTTGCCCGGCAGGTTGCCGCCGCCGTTCGGCTTCATCCACTTCCAGAAGTGGATGTGGTTGTAGTGCTGGGCCGCGTTGTTGAACAGGCCCTGGTTCTTGCCGTGGCTCTCGCGCACAACGTCCTCGAGGCTCTTGCCCTCGAGACCGGACCCGTCGAGCAGCTTGCTGCCGTTGGTCACGTAGGCCTGATGGTGCTTGTCATGGTGGTATTCGAGCGTCTCCGCGGACATGTAGGGCGCCAGAGCGTCGTAGGCATAGGGAAGATCGGGCAGTTCAAAAGCCATTTCAGCCTCCTTCGGATTATGAGTGTTCGCGCCGAGGGCGCGCGGGCCGTAAGTCGTTTATAGGCAATACAAAGTTCCGCAACAATCACCTGTCCGGATTTGTTTTTGCCAGTCCGACGGTCCATAGCGCGAACGCATGGGTGATGGCGGTTTCCTTCAACCGGTCGAACCGCCCGGACGCGCCGCCGTGGCCCGCGCCCATGTTCGTTTTCAGGTACAGTGCCGCATCTCCGGTTCGCGTTGCGCGCAGGCGCGCCACCCATTTCGCCGGCTCCCAATAGGTCACCCGCGGGTCGGTCAGCCCGGCGAGAGCCAGGATGGGGGGATAGTCCTGCGCCGTCACGTTGTCGTAGGGAGAATATGTGGCAATCAGGTGATAGTCGTCCTTCGACGCGAGCGGATTGCCCCACTCCGGCCACTCGGGCGGGGTGAGGGGCAGGGTGTCGTCGAGCATGGTGTTGAGCACGTCGACGAAGGGGACCTGCGCGACGATGCCGGCGAACAGGTCCGGACGCTCGTTGGCCGCGACGCCCATGAGCATGCCGCCCGCCGAGCCGCCGAGGGCGACGATCTTCTTGCCGGCGGTGTAGTTTTCGGCGATGAGCATCTCGGCGGCCGCGAAATAGTCGGCGAAGGTGTTCGCCTTGTGGGTGTGGCGGCCCCGGCGGTACCAGCCATATCCCTTTTCCATGCCGCCGCGGATGTGGGCGATGGCGTGAACGAACCCGCGATCGACCAGCGACAGCGCCGAGATGGAGAACCCGGCCGGCTGGGAAATGCCGTAGGCGCCGTAACCGTAGAGCAGGCAGGGGGCGGTGCCGTCGGGCACAAGACCCTTGCGGTACAAAAGGGTGACGGGGACGCTTTCGCCGTCGGGTGCCGTGGCGAAGAGGCGCTTGGTCTCGTAGTCCTCCGGATTGTGGCCGGACGGGACCTGCTGCTCCTTGCGCAGCGTGCGCTCGCCGGTGACCAGGTCGAGGTCGTAGACGCGCGAGGGGGTCGTGGGCGAGGAGTAGGTGAAGCGCAGCGTGGTGGTGTCGAACTCGTAGCCGCCCGACATGCCGAGCGCGTAGGCGTCCTCGTCGAACCCGATGGTTTCCTCGGCGCCGGTCTCGAAGGTGTGCACGACGATGCGCGGCAGACCTTCGGCGCGCTCGAGGCGGATCATGTGGCCGGCGATGACGATGATGTCGATGATGAGCACGCCGTCGCGATGCGGGACCATGTCCTGCCAGTTGGCGATGCCGGGATTGTCGAGAGGCGCGGTGACGATCTTGAAGTCTTCCGCGCCGTCGCTGTTGGTGCGGATGTAGAGCTGGCCGTGGCGCTCCTCGACCTCGTATTCGTGGTTGGGCTGGCGCGCGGCGACGACGAAGGGGTCGCCGCCCTTTTCCGCGTCGATCAGCCAGGTTTCCGAGGTCTGGTGGTCGTGGGCGTCGATGACGATGTACCTGTCCGAATGCGTCTTGCCGACGCCGACGAAGAAGCCGGGATCGGACTCCTCGTAGACGATCGCGTCCTCGCCCTGCGGCGTCCCGAGGACATGACGCAGCACGCGCCAGGGGCGGTGATTGCCGTCGAGTTCGGTGTAGTAGAAGCTCTTGCTGTCATTGGCCCAGACACCGCCGCCGCTGGAGCGTTCGATGACGTCGTCGAGCTCGGTGCCGGTGGCGAGGTCGCGCACGCGGATGGTGTAGTATTCCGAGCCGTTGCGGTCGGCGGCCCACAGGAGGTACCGGTGGGAATCGTCGTGGCTGGCGCCGCCGAAGCCGAAATACTCGGCGTCGCCCGCCTCGGCGTTGCAGTCGAGCAGGACCGTTTCCTCGCCGCCGTCGCGGAGGGTGCGCACGAGCACGGGGTACTGCTCGCCCTCGATCATCTTGACGTTGTAGGCATACGGCCCGTCGGGCGTGGGTACGCCGGTGTCGTCTTCCTTTATACGTCCGCGGATTTCCCTGTAGATGGTGTCCTGCAGGTCGGCGTAGGGGGCGCCGAACTCGGATTCGAAGTAGTCGTTCTCCGCTTCGAGATAGGCGCGGATATCGGCGTCGAGCGTGTCGGGCGCGCGCATGACCTCCTGCCAGTTGTCCGCGCGCAGCCAGTGATAGGGATCCTCGCGGGTGATCCCGTGATGGGTGACGGAATGCGGCTTCGTGGCTGCCTGGGGCGGGAGCGGCTTGTTCATGTTCTTGTTCGCTTCGACAGGAGTTGCGTGACGGGACGGTCACTTTGGATATCGGAACTCCGGCCGGGGTCGGATCGCAACCGGAACGCCGAGTCTTTGCAGTCGTCGCGTTTCGAGCCGGGCAAGCGGTGCCTACCTGTTCCGAAAGCGCTCCAATGAGTTAGAGTGCCGGAAGGCATGTTTCAACCACCGCGCTTGTCATCGGCGGCGGGACGTTGGATATCCCGGGCAACGAGGCGGAGGAAACGGGAATGCACTTGCGGCAGGCCACGGCCGGCGACGAGGCGGCGCTGTTCGACATCTGCGTGCGGACGGCGGACGAGGGGGCGGACGCGTCGGCGCTGTATTCCGATCCGCGGCTGCCGGGGTACATCTGGGCGGTGCCGTATGTGCACCACGACCCGACGCCGTGCTTCGTCGTGGCGGATGGAGAGGATGTAGTCGGCTATGTCGTGGGAGCGGCCGACACCGAGGCGTTCGAGAGATGGCAGCGGGCGGAATGGTGGCCGCGCGTCCGCGACGAACTGAGCGGCTTCAAACCGCAGACCGCGAGGGACCGGCAGGTGATGGCGATGGTGCGCAATCCGCCCGAGGACCTGCCGGCCTTCGCGCGTGCGTATCCGGCGCACCTGCACATCAACCTGCTGCCCCGGGCGCAGTCGGGCGGATGGGGACGCAAGTTGATCGAAGCGGTGAGCGGCGCAGTGGCAGCAAGCGGAGCGCCGGGCATCCATCTCGGGGTGAGCCGGCAGAACACGCGGGCGATCGGGTTCTACAAGCACCTCGGATTCGCCGAGGTGGCGCCTGACGACGAGGATGCGGATGGGCTGATCCTGGGCAAGCGCTTTTAGGACGTCATTCCTTCGGCGTGAAATCGAGCGCCACGCCGTTCATGCAGTAGCGCTGACCCGTCGGCTGGGGGCCGTCGGGGAAGACGTGCCCCAGATGCGCGTCGCAGGTGGCGCAGCGGACCTCCGTGCGGCGCGTGAACAGGGAGCGGTCCTCGTGTTCGGTGACGGCGCCGGGCGAGACGGGCTGGTACAAGCTCGGCCAGCCGGAGCCGGACTCGTACTTCGTGGCGCTTTCGAACAGCGGGGCGCCACAGCAGATGCAGTGGAAAACGCCGTCGCGCTTTTCCGCGTTCAGCGGGCTGGTGAAGGCGCGCTCGGTACCGTGTTCGCGGGTGACCCGGAACTGCTCGGGCGTCAACTCGGCGCGCCAGTCCTCCATGGACTTGTCGACCTTGGTCATTGTCGTCTCCCGGATGTCATCTCGTCACAGATGTAGGTTTGCGCGTGCGTTGCGTCCACCCACAAGGGTGTGAAGTCCGTTCACGGACGGGCAAACTCTTTATGGCACAACCTTGTCCTCGGCGGATGAGGCGTTACATTCGCAGAGCGAATGATTCGACTGGCACGCCGTGGCCAGACTAGACCCACAAGTTTTTTGCGAGGCCGAGTTGGCGTCCAGTACCGATGTTTCCATCGCCCTGATCGCGATCGCTCCCTTCCTCGCGGCCTTCATGGCGCCGTGGATTCAGCGGTTTGCCGGTCATTCGGCGGGGTGGATCCTGGGGATCGTGCCGGCCAGCATCTTCGTTTATCTCGCGGGCTTCATCGAGGAAGTCGCGGGGCACGGGTTCATCCGGGCCAGCCTGGAATGGGCGCCGTCCTACGGGCTGGACTTCTCCTTCTTCATCGACGGGCTGAGCCTGACCTTCGGGCTGCTGATCTCGGGCATCGGCACCATCATCGTGGTGTATTCCGGGGCCTATCTGAAGGGGCACCATCATCAGGGGCGGTTCCTCGCCTTCATCCTGATGTTCATGGGCTCGATGCTGGGGCTGGTGCTCGCGGACAACATGATCGTGCTGTTCGTGTTCTGGGAGCTGACCTCGATCACCTCGTTCCTGCTGATCGGGTTCGACCATACGCGCCAGGCGGCGCGCCGCGCGGCGATCCAGGCGCTGGTGGTGACCGGCGCCGGCGGGCTGGCGCTGCTGGTCGGCATGATCCTTTTGCAAAAGATCGCGGGCACCTGGGACATCAGCGCCCTGCGCACGCAAGGGGAGGCGCTGCGCGGTAGCGAGTTCTATCTCGTCGTGATGATCCTTTTCCTGGCGGGCGCCTTCACCAAGTCGGCGCAGTTCCCCTTCCATTTCTGGTTGCCCAACGCCATGGAGGCGCCGACGCCGGTCTCGGCG
>CAZNHG010000087.1:5257-11546 GCA_964572555.1 uncultured Devosiaceae bacterium
GGCGTTCCTGCACTCCGCAACCATGGTCAAGGCGGGCGTCTACCTGCTGGCGCGCATGAACCCGGTGCTGGGCAGCACGCATGTGTGGAGCCTGACGCTGGTCATCTTCGGCGGGATCACGCTGCTTTACGGCGCGACGCTGGCGCTCAGGCAGACCGACATGAAGCAGATGCTGGCGCAGACGACCGTGGCGTCGCTCGGGCTGCTGGTGCTGCTGATCGGGGTGGGGACCGAGACCGCCATCGCGGGCGCGGTCGTCTACCTGATCGCGCACGCCTTCTACAAGGCCGGGCTGTTCCTGATCGCGGGCATCATCGACCACGAGACGGGGACGCGCGACATCACCAGTCTCGGCGGCATGCGGGCACTGATGCCGATCACCTTTTTTGGCGCGGTTCTCGCCGCGATCTCGATGGCCGGCCTGCCGCCCGCCATCGGGTTCCTCGCCAAGGAGGAGATGTACCTGGCGCTGCTGAGCCCGCAGGTCCAGAACATCGCGGTTCTGCTGGTGCTGATCCTCGGTAATGCGCTGATGCTGGTCGTGGGCGCGGCCATCGCCATCAAGCCGTTCCTCGGCGGGCTCAAGCCGACGCCGATCAACCCGCACGAGGCGCCGTTCGCGATGTGGGCGGGGCCGATCCTGTTCGGCGGGCTGGCGCTGGCGCTCGGGCTGCTGCCGGACTACCTGGGGCATACCTTCCTCGTGCCCACGGCCTCGACGATCTACAACCACGAGGTCGAAAGTCACCTGAAGATGGGCCTCGAGGTGTTCCTCAAACCGGCCATCCTGCTCTCGGTGGCGACCTGGGCGCTGGGAATCCTGATGTTCTGGAAGCTCGACGCGATCCGCAGTTTCCTGCGCCGGCTGGAGACGGCCATCGGCTGGAATTTCGATATCGGGTTCGACGGGGTGATGTTCGGGCTGATCCGGTTCGCCGACGTCATCACGCGGGTCTGGCATCACGGGCGGCTGGAACTCTACCTCATCGTGGTGTTCATCAGCCTCGCCTTCGCGCTCTACATGCCGCTGATCCTGACCGGGAGCGTGCCGCCGCTGCCCAATCTCGAGGTCCTGACCTTCTACGAGTGGGGCGTGATGCTGGTGGCGGTTCTCGGCCTGCTGGCGATTCTCGTTGCGCGTACGCGGCTCGTCGCCATCGTTTCGCTGGGTATCCAGGGATTCGCGGTGGCGCTGATCTTCATGCTGTTCGGCGCGCCCGATCTCAGCTTCACCCAGTTCATGGTCGAAACCCTGTCGGTGATCATCCTTGCGCTGGTAATGACGCGGCTGCATCTCGAGCAGCGGGACAGCCGGGGCCTGCGCGAGGCGGTGCGCGACGGGGCGATCGCGGTGGTGTGCGGGCTGGGCGTGACGCTGCTGCTCACCTCCGTGCTGCACCATCCGCTCGACATGACGCTGACCGACTTCTTTGCCGAAACCAGCGCGACGATTGCCCACGGGCACAACATCGTCAACGTGATCCTGGTGGACTATCGCGGTCTCGATACGCTGGGCGAGATTTCGGTGGTGATGACCGCGGGTATCGCCATTCTCGTGCTCATCCGTATCCGTGCGGGCGGGCCGCGCACCGGAACCGGGGCGAAGCGCCGGGACAGTGACAGCGGCGAAAAGCCCAAGGGCGGCGACCTGCCCATCGGCCACAGACCGGAGGTGCCGCAATGAGAACCGTCATCTTCCGCACCATCGCGCCGACCCTTGCGGCGATCATGATCGTTTTCTCGGTGTTCGTGCTGCTGCGCGGGCACAACGAGCCGGGCGGCGGGTTCATCGGCGGGCTGATCGCGGCATCGGCCATCGCGATGTACGGCATCGCGGCGGGGAACAGGGAAGTGCGGGCCGCGCTCAAGATCGATCCGATCAGCATTGCCGGGTGCGGCGTGTTCCTGGCGGGGTTTTCGGGGCTGCTGTCGCTCGGCTACGAAGTGCCGTACCTGACGGGGCTGTGGACCATCCTGCATATCGAGGGGACCGAGGTCGCGATTTCGACGCCGCTGGTGTTCGACATCGGGGTCTACCTGACGGTTCTGGGGACAATCGCCGCGGTGACGCTGGCACTCGAGGAGGAGGATTAGCGCCATGGAATTCGCCCTTGCCGCCCTGATCGGCATCTTCTTCGCGGTCGCCGTCTATCTCATCCTGTCGCGTTCGGTGATCCGCATGCTGCTGGGCATCACCATCCTGAGCAACGCGGTGAACCTTCTGATCTTCACGGCCGGGCGGCTGACGCGGCAGGTGCCGCCGATCATCCCCGTGGGACAGGAGCAGCTTGCCGAGCCGTTCGCCAATCCGCTGCCGCAGGCGCTGATCCTGACCGCGATCGTGATCGGGTTCGCCCTGTTCGTCTTCCTGCTGGTGCTGGGCTATCGCGCCTACCAGGAGCTCGATGCGGACGATACCGACACCATGCGGCTCGCGGAGCCGGAAAAGGCGCCCGCGCCGCCCCTGAGTTACTGAGAAGCGAGACATGGCGACATCCTCGACATCGAGTGCAGCCCACGATCTGCCGCAGGCCATGATCCAGACGGCGACGGAGCCGTCGGCCTGGGTCATCATCCTGCCGGTGGTGCTCGCGCTGATGGGCGCGGCGCTTCTGCTGGTGCTGCGCAACAGCCGGGGGCGGAGCACGTTCGCGGTGCTCGTGGTGGCCGGCGTCGCGATATGCGACGCGCAATTGCTGCTGCGCGTGCTCGAAGCGGGTCCGCAGTCCATGACCATGGGCAAATGGCTGCCGCCGTTCGGGATCAGCTTCACCGCCGACGTGATGAGTGCCGCCTTCGCGCTGGCGAGCGCCGTGGTGACGCTGGCCGTGCTGATCTACGTGCAGGCCGACCTGGCCGCGCGCGAGGCGCGCTACGGGTTCTATTCACTGGTCCTGCTTCTTCTGGCCGGTGTGACCGGCGCCTTCCTGACCGGCGACCTGTTCAATCTCTATGTCTGGTTCGAGGTGATGCTGATCGCCTCGTTCGGCCTGATGGTGATGGGCGGGCGCAAGATCCAGCTCGACGGGGCCGTGAAATACGGGTTCCTGAACTTCCTGGCGACGACGTTCTTCCTGATCGCGCTGGGGTATCTTTACGGCTTGCTCGGCACGCTCAACATGGCCGACATCATCACGAAAGCGCCGGCCGCGCCTGACGGGCCGATGACCGCGATCGCGGCGCTGCTGTTGCTGGCGTTCGGGATGAAGGCGGCAGCGTTTCCGGTCAATGCGTGGCTGCCGGCATCGTATCATACGCCGTCGCCGGCGGTTTCCGCGCTGTTCGGCGGGCTTTTGACCAAGGTGGGCGCCTATGCGCTGCTCAGGAGCCTGATCGCGCTGCTGCCGGCGAGCCGGGACGCGATGGATCCGCTGATCACGGCGCTGGCGGTGATCACGCTGATCATCTCGCCGCTCGGGGCACTGGCGCAGACGAACCTGCGCCGGGCCATCGGCTTTCTGCTGATCGGGGGGATCGGCTCGGTGCTCGCCGGGCTGGCGATGCCGAACGTGCGCGGGGTGAGCGGGGCGACGATCTACGCGTTCAGCTCGATCATCACGATCACGGCGCTCTACCTGGTGGCCGGGCTGGTCGAGCGGGTGACGCGGGAGAAGGATTCGCGGCGGATGGGCGGGGTCTATACCGCCAGCTCTCCGCTTTCGATCCTGTTCCTGATCCTGGTGTTCGCGGTGGCGGGGCTGCCGCCGTTCCTGGGGTTCTGGCCCAAGATCCTGCTGATCGAGGCGGCGCTGGGCGACGGCAGCACGGTGCTCGTCGTCGCGCTCGTGCTCAACTCGATCCTGGCGACCATTGCCGGCTCGCGGCTGTGGGCGCATATTTTCTGGCGTGCCGGGGAAGAGGGGCCACAGTCCGAACAACCCAACGAGAAGATCACGCCGCTTTCCGGGCATGAGAAGTGGTGGGGCCTCGGACCCTCGGCCGCGCTCGTGGCGCTGGTGGTGTGGTTCGGGCTGCAGCCCAACCCGGTTCTCGAAGCCGGCCACGCCGCGGCGCGGGACCTGATGACGACCGAGAGCTATATCGAGGCGACCGGCGGGAAGGTGGAACCGTGAACTTTGCCCTGCTGACACTGGTGCTAGCGCTCATCTGGGCGGTGATCACGAGCAGTTTCACGCTGTTGAACCTGTTGCTGGGGGCCGGGATCGCTATCGTGGCGCTCTGGTTCGTGCGCAGCCAGGTGTCGCGGCCGATGCTGTTCACGCGGCTGCGGCGCATTGTCGCACTGATCCTGCTGTTCTTCTACGAACTGGCGCTCAGTGCCGTGCGCGTGGCGATCCTCGTGCTGACGCCGAACCTGCGCGCCAGCCTCAAGCCGGGGATCGTGGCGTTTCCGCTGACCGCGACCTCGGACTACGAGATCACGCTTCTGGCCAACCTGATCACGCTGACGCCGGGGACGCTGAGCGTCGACGTCTCGGAGGACCGCAAGTTCATCTACGTGCACGCGATTTCGGTGCCGGACCGGGAAGAGCTGATCCGCGGCATCGCAACCGGTTTCGAGGCGCGTATCATCGAGGTGTTCGAATGACTGGAGCCGAATTTCTCGATCTGGCGGCGAATGTTTCGCTGGGCATTCTCACCCTGGCGTTCCTGTGCGCCATCGTGCGTATCGTTATCGGGCCGACGCTGCCCGACCGGGTGCTGGCGCTCGACATGCTGGTGACCGTGGGGATCGGTTATATCGCTGTTATTGCGGTGAAAACCGGGTTCTCGCTGTATCTCGACATCGCCATCGCGCTGGGGCTGATCGGGTTCCTGGCGACGGTCGCCTTCGCGCGGTTCATCCTGCAGCACAACAAGGGCGAGGAAGGCTCGGCGAGCAAGAAGGGGACGCCGCTATGATGCTGTCGCTTCTGCATTTCATCGCCGGTGTCGTGATGCTGATCGGGGCGTTGTTCGCGCTGCTCGCGGCCATCGGCATCCTGCGGCTGCCGGACCTTTACACCCGCATGCACGCGGCCTCGAAGGCCGGGACGATGGGGGCGGGCCTGCTGCTCGCCGCGATCGCGGTGGTCTCTCTCGACGGCGCGGTCATCATGCGGGCGATCGCCGGTTTCGTGTTCTTGCTGCTGACTGCCCCGGTTTCGGCACATTTACTTGCGCGGGCCGCCTATCTGGCGGGGTATTCACCCTCCGATCTCACCATCGTGGATGATCTGGATATTAGTGATCGAGAAGAGAGCTAGTATTCACACGATATCCCCAGCATATTCTACTCATTTGTGGCGTTGGGTTGTTGCAATGTGCGTCAAGAAGAATTAGAAGCAGCGCACGGGGTTCAAGAAACAATATGATCCGACTCAAGAGTAAAGGATAGAAAATGAACGACATGTCCGGCGCCACTCCGGCCGCTGATGTCGACCTCGTCGAGCTCAGCTCGGAGATTGTTTGCGCCTATGTAAGCCACAATGCCGTCAGTCCTTCGGACTTGCCGAAACTCATCAATGAAGTTCACGGCGCGTTGAAGGGGTTGCAGAACGGTGGAGCCCAGGAGCAGCAGGAAGAGCGTAAACCGGCCGTGCCGATCCGCAAATCCGTCGCTCCGGACTACATCGTGTGTCTCGAGGACGGCAAGAAGTTCAAGTCGCTCAAGCGGCACCTGCGTACGCATTACAACCTCTCTCCGGAGGAGTACCGCGAACGCTGGGGCCTGCCCGCGGACTACCCGATGGTCGCACCGAGCTACTCGGAAACGCGTTCCAAGCTGGCGAAGGTGAACGGTCTTGGACGCAAGTCCGCCAGTTGATCTGAACTCGACAGTATCGAAGAAATGCCGAAGCGGCCGCCTGATCAGGTGGCCGCTTTGTTTTGTGCGGACGATTCCGGCGGACACGGTGTTGTAGCGTCTTCCGGCTCGGCGGCCGGCATCGCCGTGTCCGGGGCAAACCGGACCTGACAGGCAACTTATCCTCGTTATCCTCCAGCGGCTATATAGGAATAATATCCTATTATGTTGTTGGAGGATCGCAATGTCTCACAATCCCTCGCCGCACGCCGTTTCGCCGGCCGCGCTGCCCGCCCGGGGCCGGACCGAGGCGAATCCATGGTGCACGAAAGCGTTCGCGTTGTCGCTGGTCGACCTGGTCGGGAGCACTACGAAGGTGTCGCGCCGGCAATTGCTGCACCCGGAGCGCTCCCGGAACGCAATCGCGCGGCCGCGGCAGCTCGCCATGTACCTGCTGCACGTCAGCGCGGGGTGGAAGATGGAGGAAGTCGCCCGCTTTTTCGGGCGGCACCGCACGACCGTCTCGCATGCCTGCGCGCGGGT
>CAZNHG010000088.1:0-11488 GCA_964572555.1 uncultured Devosiaceae bacterium
GACGCCGCCCGCGAAGAGCAGCGCCATCAGCGCCCAACAGCAGCCCAGGCAGTAGAGGCCGTGGCGCGCGCCCATGATGACAAGACCGGCGGCGCCATCGCGCCAGTTCTGCGCCAGGAACGTCAGCGGCGAGCGGCACTGGCGCAGGCAGGCCTGCTTGAGCGGCGAAAGCTGAAAGAGCCCGGCCGCCAGCAGAGCGGCCGCGCTCACGGGCGTGGTGTCGAAAGCCATCGAGGGCGCGAGCAGCCCCTGTTCGTCGAGCCCCCACTGGATCGCGGTAGCGCCGGCGCCGAAGCCGGTCCACACCAGCAGATAGCCGGCCGCGAACAGGCCCGTGCGCGCAACGCCCAGCGGACCCGGCACGCGCTTGCGGTCGACCCTGCGGTGCAGCAGGAGCATCGGGGCGGCGCCGGGCAGCATCATCGCCGCCATCATCACCACCCACATCACGAGCACGGTTGCCAGGCGCTGCGGCGTCCAGACGGCGGCGGTGCCGCCAGCCTGCCGCATCGCCGCCATGTCCATGCCCGCACCCGCCAGCAGGTAGGCCCAGCCCGCCACCGCGGTGATGGCGAGCCCGGTGACGAGAAACGCTCCGTCGCGTCCGGCAAGGACTTTCAGCCGCAACGACATGATGCATGCCTCCCCGATCCGTGCCCGTTCAGGCCAGCGGGTGCGTGCTGCGCGTTTCCTCGAAGTTCCGCGCCATGCCGTCCCGGTTCCAGGCGAAATAGGCCAGCGAGCTGTGGCAGTCGCTCATGTCGAACTTGAGCGAGCCGAGGCCCTTGGCGAAGCCGGATGCCACCTCCGCCTCGTGGAACACCCATCCGTCCGGCAGTGTGGTGATCATGCGATGTTCCATGTCCGTCACCGGGTTGAAGATGGGTTCGGAACGGGCGCGCAGCAGATTGGGCGCATGCAGGCGGGCGCGGCGCCTGGCGATGTCCCACTCGAAGTCGATCGCGGTGAAGACCGGATCGTGCAGGTGCTCGACGACCATGCTGAAGATCTGGAACATCGTGCCCACGGGCTGATCCTCGCCCGACAGGATGTAGAAGAGCGCCTCGCGCTGTTCCTCTGACGTGCGCTCCTCGAGGATCGGCTGCATGTGCCCGCCACCGTGATGGAGCGCGCGCGGGAAGAAGAAGGTGGCGGCGACCGTGAGGCCGTCCAGCCGCACGTCGTCGCAGAATCCCTTCTCGATCCTGAAGGCCACGGCGCCTTCGCAATGGCCGTTGGTGGGGGGCGCCAGTGCCTCGCAGGGGCAGCCGTGGTCGCAGTTGCAGTATTCGAGCCACTTGCCTTCAAGGTGCCAGTTGCGGCCTGTCATGACGATATCTCCTCACGGTTGCGGTTTTCAGCCTTGCTGCGGAATGAACACGAATTGCAGGCTGGGCGCCCATGTTCTCCTCCCCTGCACGTTCGATGTGGGAAGCGTGCCGGTTGAAGGCCCGGCCCAGAAGTGCGAAATACGGCCCATTCGGTCCATTTCCGTCGCGAGGGAGGAGAGAATGGCCGACAAGGCGCCGCTTCACGTGAGCATCGTGGCCACGCCGGATACGTTGTCGATGCCCATTTCGGGGCTCTACGAGATACTCAACGCCTTTCCGATGGTTGCGAGCTTTTACGACGGCGTGCCGGCGTCTCCGCCGTTCGAGGTGGAGATCGTGGGCCTGACGCGGGCGAACCTGACGGTCGCGAGCGGGCTGCCGGTCACCGTTCACCGCGCGGTCGACGAGGTCGAGCGCACCGACATCGTCATCATCCCCATCATGGCCGTCGAGAAAGACTGGCGGGAGGGAGAACATGCCGAACTCGTGGACTGGATGAAACGCATGCACGCGGGCGGCGCGGTGCTGTGCTCGGCGTGCACCGGCCTTCTCGTGCTTGCGCAAACCGGTCTTCTGCGCGGCCGGCCGGCCACGACGCACTGGGCGTTCGCGCCGGTGTTTCAGCGGCATTTTCCCGAGGTCGAGCTGCGCCTGGACGAGGTCCTGGTGACGGCGGGCGAACGGGAGGAATTCGTCATGTCGGGCGGTGCCGCGTCCTGGCAGGACCTGGTACTCTACCTGATCGGGCGCTTCGTCAGCCCCTCCGCTTCGCAAGCGGTGGCCAAGTTCGAGCTTCTCGAGCGGCACGCGGAAGGCCAGGCGCCTTACCTGCCGTTCCAGCCGCCCACCGAGCATGGCGATTCGCTCGTGCGCGGATTGCAGCAATGGTTGGGAAACAACTTCGCCGTTGCGAGCCCGGTCACCGAGATGACGCAGAAGTCGGGACTCTCACCGCGCGCCTTCGAGCGCCGCTTCAAGCGGGCCACCGGCCATTCACCCATCGATTACGTCCAGCATCTGCGCATCGAGGAAGCGAAACGGCAGCTCGAACGCACCGATACCCCGATCGACCAGATCAGCTGGGAAGTCGGCTACGAGGACGCAGCGGCGTTCCGGCGCCTGTTCAAACGCATCGCCCGGGTCACGCCGGGTGCGTATCGCTGCAAGTTCAGCATGTCGGACATCGCGTAACGGCGCACGAAGCAGGCCCTGCGCGCCGCGACGGCTCACCCGGAGCCGGGCCGCTCCGCGGCGAGGATTTCGGCGAGGCGGGTCAGGCTCGTCTCCCAGCCCGCCCGTGTCGCCTCGCAGGCTGGCTCGGCCATCAGGCCCGCGTGATCGACGGTCAGGCGCACTCCCTCGCCCTCCGGCTCCACGCGGTAGACAACGGTCGAGGGATCTCCGGGCTCGTCGCTCATCTTCCATGTATGCGCCAGCCGGGCCGGCGCCGCGACCTCGAGATATTCGCCGGTGATGCTGTAGGGCTCCCCCATGCCGATACCGGCCGACCGCCAGCGGCCGCCGACACGCACGTCGCCGGTCCATTCCCGCGTGTCGAACACGCCGGGATGGACCCACCAGTCGCAAATTTCCACCGAGGTGAGCGCGCGGAAGACGCGCTCCCGGGTGGCGGGAAGCGGCACCGAGGCGGATACCTCACCCTGTGCGAAATCGGCACGCGCGGTGACGTCGGCCCCCCGGGCCGGGTTGTGTGAGCTCGTCATGGTGTCCTCCATTTTTCGATGGATGGAGCCTAACCGGCATAGTACGATACCGTAAATACGGACAAAAAGGGTAGTACGGAGGAAAAGGGTGGAAGAAACCGAAACCGGGGCGGGACCGGCCGTTTCCGCGCTCACCGGGCTCGACATGAGCCATATCCGGCTGTGTCCCGCCATCGCGTTCAACCGGATCGTGGGCGGGCGCTACAAGCTGCACATTCTTTGCGTTCTCAATCGCGGCACCCATCGTTACGGCGAGATCGGGCGCTCGCTGCTCAAGGGGAGCCTGGGCAAGCCGATCACGCCGCGCATCCTGAGCCGCGAACTGAAGGAGCTCGAGCAGCGGGGCATCATCAGCCGCAGGGCCTACCCGGTGGTGCCGCGCAAGGTGGAGTACAGCCTGACCGAAAGGGGGCGGGCGCTGATGCCGATCCTGGCCGAGATCATCCGCTGGGGGGCGACGGGCGCGCACGAGGAGATACTGGGAATCGCCTGAGGGCACGCGCTCCATCGGCCGGAGGGGTAAAGACATTTCGGATCATCCGCGCTAGGAAGGAGCCAAATCGCGACACAATACCGAGACGCCGATGACCGAGTACCACGACCCCGCCAACGACGCCGCCATCCTCGCCAAGGCCCTGCCCTACATGCAGCGCTACGAGGGCAAGACGGTCGTGGTGAAGTATGGCGGCCATGCCATGGGCGATCCCGAGCTGGGCAAGGCTTTCGCGCGCGACATCGCGCTTCTGAAGCAGTCCAAGGTCAACCCGATCGTGGTGCATGGCGGCGGACCGCAGATCGGGCAGATGCTCAATTCGATGGGGATCGAATCGAAGTTCGAGGGGGGCCTGCGGGTCACCGACCAGCGCACGGTCGAGATCGTCGAGATGGTACTGGCGGGCTCGATCAACAAGGACATCGTGGCGATGATCAACGCCCAGGGCGAATGGGCGATCGGGCTGTGCGGCAAGGACGGCAACATGGTGTTCGCCGAAAAGGCGAAAAAGACCATCACCGACCCGGACAGCAATATCGAGCGCGTGGTCGATCTGGGATTCGTGGGCGAGCCGGCGGAGGTCGACCGCACGCTGATCGATCTGCTGGCACGCTCGGAGATGATCCCGGTCATCGCCCCGGTTGCGCCGGGACGGGACGGGCACACCTACAATATCAACGCGGACACGTTCTCGGGCGCCATCGCCGGGGCGCAGAAGGCCAAGCGGCTCTTGTTCCTCACCGACGTGCCGGGGGTTCTCGACACGAACCGCGAGCTGATCCCGGAGCTTTCGGTCTCCGAGGCCAAGGCGCTGATCCGCGACGGGGTGATCTCGGGGGGGATGATTCCCAAGGTCGAGACGTGTTTCGACGCCCTCGACCGGGGGGTCGAAGGCGTCGTCATTCTCAACGGCAAGACGCCGCACGCCGTCCTGATCGAGCTGTTCACCGAGTACGGCGCCGGCACGCTGATCGTGAAATAGGGCCCTGCCCTCAGATCTCGGCCGGCTCGGGAGCGGGCGCGCTCGCGCCGGCAGCGGGTGCCACGGTCCTGAGGAAAAAGCAGAGCACCGTCACGCCGGCGAAGACCACGACATTGTAGATCATCGCGCGGCTGGTGGCGTCGACGAAACCGGCGTGGTCGGGGGCGCCGCGCAGCGCAAGGGTCGCGAAGAACACCTCGCCGATCAGGGCGATGCCGAGGGCGCCGCCCATCTGCTGGAAAGCCTGCAGGGCACCGGAGGCCGAGCCCGAATCCTCGCGCGGCACGGTGCTCAGGACCGCCTGGAACAAGACCGCGATGGACAGCCCCATCCCGAAGCCCGAGAGCCCCAGCGGCAGGATGAAGCTTTCCATGGCCACCGCGTCGGCGACCCCGAGCACCGCCTCCCTGGTGAGGACCATGCCCAGCGTCACGGCCAGCGCGCCGGTGACGATACGCGGCTTGAGCGCCCGCGCGCCGAGCCGGCCCGAAAGGAAGGAGGCGGTGGCCACCCCGATGGGAAAGGGAATGGTCGCCAATCCCGATTCGAACGGGGTAAAGCCGAAACCGGTCTGCAGGAACAGCGCGAAGATCATGAAGAAGCCGGGGATGCCGGAGAAGAAGGACAGGGTGATGGCCACGCCGATCACGTAGTTGCGGTTACGCATCAGCGCGAGCGGGAGGAGCTGGGAGCGGTTCGCCCGGTCACGGCGGCGTTCCCACATCACGAAGGCCAGGGCGGCGGGGATGGAGAACAGCATCATCACGAAGGTCCAGGCCGGCCAGCCGAGGGTGCGCCCCTCGATGAGCGGAAAGACGAGCAGGAACAGCGCCAGCGCCACGATGGCGATGCCGGCCCAGTCGTTGGTGAGGTGCGGATTGCCCCCGACCCTGGGGATCATGCGCAGCCCGGCGAACACGGCGAAGATGCCGATGGGCAGGTTGATCAGGAAGATGGGGCGCCAGCCCAGCCCCGCCACGTCGGCCGAGACCAACATGCCCCCGATCAAGGGACCGGCGACGGCGGCAAGGCTGGTGGACAGGCCGAACATGGCGAAAGCGGCGCCGCGCTCGTGCGGGGGAAAGATGTTCTGGGTGATCGCCAGGACCTGCGGCATCATCATGGCGGCGGCGAAACCCTGGGCCAGCCGTCCGATCACCAGCACCTCCATGTTCGGCGCCAGCCCGCACAGGGCCGAAACACCGGTGAACCCGGCGACGCCCCACAGGAATACCCGGCGGCGGCCGACGATGTCGCCCAGGCGCCCCAGCGGCAGGAGCCCCAGCGCGAAGGCGAGCACATAGCCGGCGACGACCCATTCGATCTGGCTGGAATTGGCGTCGAGCCGTTCCTGCATGGAGGGGAGGGCGACGTTGACGATGGTCACGTCGATCAGGTTCATGAAACCGGCGAGCAACAGGGTCGCGAGCGCGAACCAGCGGCGGGGGTCGGGCTCGGCGGCACCATCGCCGGCGTGTGCAGTGCTGGAAGACATGGAAATCAGTCCCTGGAAGGAGGAGAGGTGTTCAAGAAGGCGCGCTCGAGCTCGGCGAGCACCGCGCGCCGGTCGACGTCCATCATGGCCGACAGCCTGGCGGTGCCGGTGATCGCGCTGATGAAAAGGGCGGCCCCGGTCTCGGGATCGATGCCGGGCCGGAAGGAGCCATCGGCCACGCCGTCGCGCAGAATGTCGTGCACGATATCGACCCAGCGCTGCTGAAGGTTCCTGAACACCCTGGCGGTGACCGGGTCGCGCCGCGAACGCTCGGTGAATTCGGACATGATGACGAGCAGTTCGTCGTGGTTTTCATAAAGGTCGAGGAAATCGGCGATCTCCTGGCGCAGGCGCCCGGCCGGTGTCATGCCGTCGCGCGGATGCGCCTGGTCCTGGGCGATGAGTTCCTGCTGCACGGAGTGCGCCACAAGCTCGATCAGCGCCTCCTTGCTCGGCACGTGATAATGCAGCGTGGCAATGTTGATGCCCACGCGCGCCGCGATGTCACGGGTGCGCAAGCCTTCGAAACCCTTCTCGACGATCAGTGCCCGGGCGGCCGCGGCGATGGCGGCGCGGCGTTCGTCACCCGTTTCACGCTTTTTCCCGGCGGCGGCCGCGGCGGCGCGGGCACCCGCCTCGCCGGCCTCGCGGGCCGTGGCAGCACCCGCCGCGCCGGCACGGCGGCGGGCGGACATGTCGGTGCGATCCCCGGTCATGGCGTCTTTCCCCAGGCTTCCGATAACTCAATCAATCAGATGATTGATGTCTGTCGGATTGTCAATACCCGTGCCGGGAGCAACCGGAATCGCCCGCGGGTACCGGGACGCGACGGGTAGCGAGAAGAGAACGGCAGCGATGGGGCCCGGCCCGGATACCCCATCGCTGCCGGTGGCCGGGTGCCTTTCGGGAAGCCCGGCCAGGGTGCGATTTTATAAACGCAATTGTTTGTTTATTACGCCCCCTGTTTTTTGTCAACCTCATCGTTTATATAAATTGCATGACCGCACAAACGACCAGCGACCGTGTGCTGTTCCACCTCAAGACCCGCGGCGGCGCGAGCGCGCAGGAGGTGGCCGATGCCTTCGGCATGTCGCACATGGGCGCCTACAAGGTGCTGCAGGGTCTCGCCGAGGCGGGGCTCGCCCGGCACGAGGACATCGCCGAGGGGCGCGGGCGGCCCAAGCGGCACTACCGGCTGACAGAAGCCGGGCATGCGCGCTTTCCGGACCGGCATGCAGATCTCACGCTCGAACTGATCGCCAATGTCCGCTCGGTCTTCGGCGAAGAGGGGCTCGACAGGCTCATCGCCACGCGCGAAACCCAGCAGATGGCCCGCTACGGCGGCGCGCGGGAGGGCGACCTGCGCCAGCGCGTAACCCGGCTCGCCGAGATGCGTGCGGCCGAGGGCTACATGGCGCGCGTCGAGGAGGCGGACGACGGGGCGCTGCTGCTCATCGAGGACCACTGCCCCATCTGCGCCGCCGCGCAGTCGTGCAAGGGCTTCTGCCGGTCCGAACTGTCGATCTTCAAGATGATTCTGGGCGATGATGTTTCCGTCACCCGCGAAGAACACCTATTGTCGGGCGGGCGGCGCTGCGCCTACCGGATTCGCGCGCTGGAAACCGCGTAGTTCCCTACTCTCGAGGAGTTCATGACCAACCCGCTCTCCCATGTCACCGACTGGGTCTTCGATCTCGACAACACGCTCTACCCGCGCACCTGCAACCTGTTCGCCCAGATCGACCTGCTGATCACCCAGTTCGTGATGAATATCACCGGCCTGCCGGCCGAACCGGCGCGCAGGATGCAAAAGGACTATTATCGCGACTACGGCACGACGCTGAACGGGCTGATGCACACGCACGATGTCGACCCCGAGGACTATCTGTCCTTCGTGCACGCCATCGACTATTCCCCGGTGAACCCGCACCCCGAGCTCGTCGACGCGATCGCGGCACTGCCGGGGCGCAAGTTCATCTTCACCAATGCCGATTGCGGCCATGCCGAGAAGGTGCTCACCCGGCTCGGCGGGCCTGAGCTGTTCGCGGGCACGTTCGACATCCGCGCGTCCGGGTTCAAGCCCAAGCCGGACCGCGGGGCGTACGAGAAATGCTTCGCGGCCTTCGGGATCGATCCGGCGCGCGCAGTGATGTTCGACGACCTCGAGAAGAACCTGAAAGTGCCGCACGAGATGGGCGTGGCGACCGTCCAGGTGGTGCCCGGCGACGATTTCGTGCACGAACAGGTCGACGCCTGGGAACTCGACGGGGGCGCGAACCAGGACCACATCCATCACGTCACCGGCGATCTCGTGGGCTTTCTCAGGGCCGTGTGACCCGTTTGATGACCGGATTGTCATCATGAAACTGTTGCGCGGGCGTGCCGCTTGATGAATGGTGTGCCTTCGCCGCGCGGCCGGACGGCCCTGTCGTCTCCGGAACGTGGCGCATAAAAGCCCTTGTAGGATGGTCGGCGCATTGACCTTGTCAGTGCGGGCGACTCGAACCCGCCCGGTCCGGCACGCGGACCGGGCGAGATGAGGATGCGTCCGCTGCCGCAGGAAAAAGGCGGCGGGCGAACATTGCGAAGGACGACACAATGAAAAATACACTTGTGGGCGGCGCGGTTTCCGGGCTGGCCCTGATCGCGGGCATCCAGGGCGCGCTCGCGCTCGACGGGCAGGACTTCGGCGACAAGCTCGCCGCCGTCTTTTCCTCCAGCGGCATGCAGGTGAGCTTCGATTCGGCGACCGCCGAGGGCGATACGGTGACGCTTACCGGCATCACCTTCACCGGCCCGGAGGACAACATGTCCTTTCCCGGCAGCATCGTGTTCACCGGCGTGGCCGAAACCGGCGATGGCGGGTACACCGCCGACGAAGGCACGGCCGAAGACATCGAGATCAGCGCGGAAGGCGGTACCGCCTCGATCGAGAACCTGATCGTCGAGGACCTGGCCGTTCCCGCCGAACCGCTCGCGGACACCAAGGAGACGCTGACCTTCTACCGGCGTTTCGCCGTCGGCCCGATCAATGTCAGCTACGAGGGCACGCAGGCGCTCACTCTCGAGCAGTTCGAAACCGTCACCACGCCGAATGACGATTTCAGCGAGATCGACAGCAGCTATTCCGTTACCGGCCTGAGCTTCGACACCTCGGCGGTCGAGGTGCCGCAGGCCCAGCCCATCATCGCGCAGTTCGGGCTCGAAACGATCAACGCACAGATGAAGGGCTCGGCACACTGGGCGCTCGACAGCGGTGACCTCACGATCGACGAATCCTCGATCGAGATCGAGAACGTCGGCCGGCTCAATATCACCGGCGCGATCACGGGGTACGACCTGGCGCTCTACGAGCGGGTTCAGGAGAATCAGCGCGAACTCGCCGAGATCGACGCAGCCGATTTCGAGGCGCGGAACGCCGCCGGCGAAGATCTGATGAACGCGTTCATCGAGGCGATCTCGCTCAAGACCGTCAGCCTGCGCTTCGATGACGACGGCATCACCAACAAGACGCTCGACTTCTTCGCCGAGCAGCAGGGCGCCCCGCGCGAGGTCATGGTTGCGGGCCTGACGGCCGCCGTCCCCGCCATGCTGGCGCAGTCCGGCGCGCCCGAGGGCTTCCAGGCCATGATCGTGCAGGCGGTGCAGACCTACCTTTCCGATCCGCAGAGCCTGGAGGCGAGTCTGGAGCCGGCCGGCCCGGTCGAGGCGTCCGCGATCCAGGACGCGCTCGATCAGGACACCCCCGCCCAGGCGATCGAACTGCTCAATCCGCAAGTGACCGCCAACCAGTAGGGGCGGTCAAATCCCGTCTTCAGAGCCGGCGGTTCCCCAGGATCGCCGGCTTTTTCGTGGCGTTTCGATGCCAGACATCGCGGGAAGCCCGCGTCCTATGCCTGGTCGAGCGTGATCTCGGGCAGGCCGTAGAATTCGCGGATGACGTTCCAGCCTTCCTCGGCCGTATCGACGGTGGTGAACAGGTCCGTGTCGCCCGGCGATATGGTGCCCTCTTCCTCGAGCACCTCGAGGTTGAGCGCGCGGTCCCAGAAATTCCTGCCGAACATGAGCAGCGGGATGCGCTCCATGCGCCCGGTCTGGATGAGGGTGAGGGTTTCGAAGAACTCGTCGAGCGTGCCGAACCCGCCGGGGAAGATGGCCACCGCCCGGGCGCGCAGGAGAAAGTGGATCTTGCGCGTGGCGAAGTAGTGGAAGTTGAAGCACAGGTGCGGCGAGACGTAGGTGTTGGGCGCCTGCTCGTGCGGCAGAACGATGTTGAAGGCGATCGAGGGGGCATCGACCTCGGTGGCGCCGAGATTGCCCGCCTCCATTACGCCCGGGCCGCCGCCGGTGACCACGACGTATTCCGAGTAGTCGGTGGTTCTGGAGGCGAGCGAAGCGTACTGGGCGAAGCGCCGCGCCTCGTCATAGTAGCGCGAATTGGCCTCGAGATTCCTGCGCGCGGCCTCGGTCTTGGCCGCCCAGGCGTCCTTGCCCGGTGCAGGAATGCGCGCGCCGCCGAACAATACGACGGTCGAGTTCACGCCCAGCTGGCTGAGCATCATCTCGGGCTTGAGATATTCGAGCTGAAAGCGCACGCCGCGCAGGTCCTCTGAGGTCATGAATTCCTCGTCCGAGAACGCGAGCCGGTAGGCCGGAGACTGGGTCTGCGGCGTCAGCGGGATGCGACGTGCCGTATCGATATCCTGGCGCGACGTTCTCAGCGGTGTGCGGCGTTGGCGGCGGTCCATTGCTTGCCTTTCCTTTCCTCTCGACTTCCCCTGATACTGGCATATACCGGTTAATCGGGGGTACGCACGCGGTTTCACGCCATTATGAGCGCGGCCCTGGATCGTCGGGCGATTATTCTGAATCGCACGACGATCCGGATTCCTAGCGGTCGCGCCGGTTAAGCGAAAAACCGGATTCCACTTTTTCGCCCGGCACTCCAGCCCGCATCTGCCGCGAAACCCTGCAAAGCGGGGCAATTTGCGCCACCGCCGGGGCTTTTCCTTTGGGCGCGGGGGCACTATGGTCCGCCGCGAATTGCCAAATCACACGACAAGAGCGGTCATGTCCCATACTCAGCTTGCCAAGACCATCGATGCCGCCTTCGAAGCGCGCGACACCGTCTCCCTGACGACCACCGGCGAAATCCGCGACGCCGTCGACAGGACCCTTTCGCTGCTCGACAGCGGCGAACTGCGGGTGGCGGAAAAAGGCGCGGACGGCGCATGGACCGTCAACCAATGGGCCAAGAAGGCGGTTCTTCTCAGTTTCCGGCTCAACGACATGGAGATGATCCCGGGCGGTCCCGGCGGCGCGCACTGGTGGGACAAGGTGCCCTCCAAGTTCGAGGGCTGGACCGACAACCGCTTCCGCGAGGCGGGCTTTCGCGCCGTGCCGGGCGCCTTCGTGCGCCATTCAGCCCATATCGCCCGGGGCGCGGTGCTGGGGGCCATGACG
>CAZNHG010000089.1:0-288 GCA_964572555.1 uncultured Devosiaceae bacterium
GGACGCGGCTTTTGGCGTGGCGCACCTCCTCGTCTCGACAATCCTGAGCATCGGATATGCAATGCCCGCGTTCCTGCTTCCCGCAAGTTCGGGGAGTCAGTCGCTCGTTTCGTTCATTGCCAACGACAAGTTCATGCCGCGCCAACGAATACGAAAATTCGTTCTGCCTATCGGAAACTCTCAACAAAGGATAAGATATCATGACGAAATCAATGACGGTCGTCGGTGTGGCGCTCACCGGCTTGGTTGTGCTCTGCGGTCCTGCATTTGCCCAAGGTGCGAAGCAGA
>CAZNHG010000089.1:298-11453 GCA_964572555.1 uncultured Devosiaceae bacterium
AGAAGCTCCTTCAGTCCCCGCAGTTGAAGCTGTTGAAGCGGTCGCTGCGCATCAGGCGACTACCGGCTATCGCGCATCCAAGGTCATCGGCAGCGCCGTGTTGAACAGCGCCGGTGATACGATTGGCGAGATTGATGACATCATCGTGAGCTCCGATGGCGAAGATCCTTATGCCGCGATATCCGTCGGCGGATTTCTGGGGATGGGCGAGCGTTTGATCTTGGTGCGCTATGACAGCCTGGCACTCGTCGACAACAAGGTCGTGCTGGCAGGTGGCACCAAGGAAGGGCTCGAAGCCATGCCCGAGTTCACCTACGCGAAGGGGTGAGCGCAGGAAATTGGTGTGTGATTTTGCACACACGGGACCATCTCTTGTTCAAACATCCAGTCTAGAAAATTCGGATGCCGACGGGGTCTTGCTTGCCTATGCCCCGAAAGATGCTCTTTGCGATCAACCAGCAAAGAACGTTGACCCGAGTTCGAAGCTCTGTGGCCGCCGCCACGCCGATTGACACACTGCCGAGCGAACTTCAGAACGGGAGTGGCGTCGGGCTGGAATCGTGCCACGGAGCCCCACGCGTTTGCCCCCGCAGATGTTGCTTCTGACAACATCCTCGAAGACCGGCTCATCGCACCGAAGGAGGCTTCGTGAAGACCGTCCTGCTGCTGGCTTTGATCACCTTTGCCGAGGCAACCATCGGCGTCTTCGTCAAACTGACCGGCGACGCCATCCCCATCCAGACGCTCAATTTCTACGCCGTGGCCCTGGCTGCGCTCTTTCTCATGGGGGTGATGCCTTTCGCTGGCCGCGAGCGAATGACCTTTCCGCGCGACAATCTGCGCGACACCGCGATTATCGGGGTGCTCATCGCGATCCAGATCAGCGTTTTCAACTTCGCAATGACCCTTGCCCCGATCGCCAATGTGGTAATCTTTTGGAGCATTGCGCCCTTCTTCACTTTCATCTTCTCGGCCCTCTTTCTCGGCGAGAAGGCAAGAAGGAGCTATATCTTCATCTTCGGCGTGGCATTCGTTGGCATTCTCATCGCCAATCCGCTTGGCGGCGATGCGATGCTGGGCAATCTGATTGCCCTGGCTGACGGCGCGATTTATGCCGGCATGGTCACCTACATGCGCCACGAGGGTAAGACCGAGACGGGCAACGACATCGCCTGGTCGATGCTGGTCGCAGCTATCATTCTGGCGCCCACGGTGCTGATTGCAGGGCCGGGCAATCTCGGGGCCACGCAAGCCTATTCGCCCCTCAGCATTGAGTTGCCTGTCCTGATCTGGGCGTTTGCACTCGGCGTCGGCTCTTATGGTTTGTCCTATTTCGGGATCTCCAAGGTGCTCAAGCGGATCCGCGCAAACTCCTACTCGCTCGTCGACATCATCGTCTCACCTATCGTGGCCACGATCCTGGGCTTCCTGATCTTCGGCGAGCGGCCCGCCATCACCATGCTATTCGGCGGCGGTCTGCTGCTGGGTGCCGGGTTCTGGTTGACCCGGGAAATGTCAAAAGCAGCGAACGACGATGAAACTCAGCCCAGCGAGAGCGCCGGGCAACTGGCTGAGTGACAGCGGCGCGAGAGGATTGCGCTACCAAAGGGCCGGGGGCTCTGCCGGTTGAGCTGCACCGCCTTGTGCGATCTGTCCACCGGCAAGGGAGCCGTTCGATGTCTGGTCGATGAGCGTTGCTCGTCTGTTTCGTGTTTCATGTTCGATACCATTCAGGCCGATGATCCGAATGGCTGGATCGTACAGGAAGGAGCGCAGCTCCTCGGCATATAAGGGCGGCCTTTGCGCAGCCTCGCACAAGGAATTTCAGTCCAGGAAGCGCACGCATATATCACAACCCCCGGGACGATACCGATGTCCGCCATTTCGTTGTCATCAGCTACCAGATAGGGCCCGAGCCACTCGTGTGCGGCTTCGATGAACATCCGTTGATCGGCTTTGGCATCCGGATACACCCTCTCGAATACCCCTGGGTCCGAAAGCCGTTGATCCTCATCAATGGTCCCGCCCGCTCGCCCCTTGCGATGGCCATGATGTGCCAACTCAGCGACCTCGGTATCGAATGAGCACGTGGTAGGATTTGTTTGCAACCAATAGATGGTATCCTTTGGCACCAAGACCTGTGAGTCTGTGCCAGGGATGAAGAAGACAACGCCATGCAAATGCCGCTGAATACCACGAAGTTGGGAGCCCTTGTCGCGATTGGCGGCGCGGAGGATAAGACATCGCGTGCAGTCATACTTCGCAAGGTCTTGACGCTCGCCTCGGTCGAACGCCCCGTCATTGGGGTGATTACCACCGCAAGCAGCGTGCCCGATGAGGTCTTCGAAGGCTATCGCAGTGTCTTTGAAGAGATCGGTGTGCCCGAGGTGATCGACGTGCGCGTGCGTGAGCGAGGGGATGCCGAGCACCATGAGGTGCTGGACAACATCGGTCGCAGCGATATCGTCTTCATCTCGGGCGGCGACCAGATGCGACTGACAAGCATCCTGGGCGGGTCGGCAGCACTCCAGGCAATCCGCAAGCGCCGTCTGGAAGGCGCCGTCATCGCCGGCACGAGCGCAGGTGCTGCGTGCCAAGCGACCACCATGATCTATGGCGGCCCGGCCGATGACTCGCTGCGCAAGGGCGCAGTGAAGATGACAGCCGGCTTCGGGCTCGTGGAAGGGGTCATAATTGACACCCATTTCCTTGAACGGGGCCGGTTTTCGCGATTGATGGAAGTCGGTGCCACCAATCCGGAATATCTTGGCGTCGGCGTGGGAGAGGATGCCGCCGTTCTGTTCGAGGACCATACGATCCAGGCCTTCGGGCCCGGACACGTGATCCTCGTTGACAGTTCCCAGATAACCGGATCGAATGTGTTCGACCTCGCAGATGGCGAGGCGGTCAGCGTCCACAACGTCGTCATGCATGCGTTGGTTGAGGGTAACGGGTACTGCCTGAAGGACCGGAAAGTCCTGGGCCCCAATGAGCTCAGGGCCAAAAGCCTGGAGCACGGGATTGCGTATACTTGAACACCGCGCCCTGCGTGGCCCAAACTACTATAGCCGCTACCCGGCCATCTATATGCGGCTCGACATCGAGGAGTTGGAGACCACACCCAGCGATGGCGTGCCAGGGATCGCCGAAAGACTCGAAGGCCTAATCCCCACAATATACGAACATCGCTGCTCGGTGGGTGAGCCGGGGGGCTTCCTCCAACGCGTCCGCAACGGGACCTATGCGGGCCACATGGTAGAACACCTGGCCATAGAGCTTCAGAACCTGATTGGTTTTTCTGTCGGCTACGGCAAGACCGTCGATAGCTACGAGCCTGGCATCTACAACGTCGTTTACCGCTACCGCGACGAAGCGACTGGACTGGCGGCCGGCGAGGCCGCCGTCGAGATCGCGAAAAGTCTTTATTGCGGCGGGGACATCGACCTCAAGTCCCATGTTGATTATCTCAAGAAAGTGCGCGACGCCAATGCGCTTGGACCCTCAACCGGTTCCATCGTCAATGCTGCGAACGAGCGCAATATTCCCTGGTACAATCTGACCGAGGGAACGAGCTATACCCAGCTCGGCCACGGAAAAAAGCAGCGCCGCTTCCAGGCAACCGTTACCGATGCCTCGGGGATCATCGGCCATTCCATTGCCGACGATAAGGAATGGACCAGGCAGATTCTCGACGATGCGGGTGTGCCGGTTCCCAAAGGCCAGGCTTGCTATTCCTGGGAGGAAGCACAGGCCGCCGCGGAGTGGATTGGCTGGCCGGTAGTCACCAAGCCGCTTTCGGGCAACCATGGTCGCGGCGTGACCACTGATATTGCCTCAATGGAAGACCTCAGATCAGGCTATGACGCGGCCCTGGCGCGCGTGCGCGACGACTCCTCGGCTGTCATTGTCGAAAGCTACCTCAAGGGCGAGGATCACAGAATGCTTGTGATCGGGGGCAAACTCGTCGCTGCGGCTCGTCGACGGCCGGCGCATGTGGAGGGCGACGGGCACAGTACGATTGGGCAACTCATAGACCTTGAGAACCAGGATCCGCGGCGCGGTCTCGGTCACGAGAACCTGCTGACACAGATTGACGTGGACGAACAAACGCTCCGGCTTCTGGAACAAGCCGGATATACCCTTGAGACCGTCTTGCCCGAGGGTGAGATCGCCTTGCTTAAATCGACGGCAAACATCTCAACCGGTGGCACTGCAACGGATCTTACCGATGATGTGCATCCGGAGGTCAAATTCGCGATGGAGCGGATCGGCCGGCTCGTCGGACTCGACGTTATCGGCATCGACCTGTTGGCCGAGAACCTTTCAATTCCATTGGAACGTCAGTCTGCAGGCGTTGTCGAGGTCAATGCCGGTCCG
Organism: uncultured Devosiaceae bacterium; assembly: GCA_964572555.1. Classification (GTDB taxonomy): domain Bacteria; phylum Pseudomonadota; class Alphaproteobacteria; order Rhizobiales; family Devosiaceae; genus CAZNHG01. The sequence goes on from CAZNHG010000089.1 coordinate 4,676, forward strand.
GGTTTTCGCATGCATATGTCGCCGACCCACGGTACCCCGCGGCCGGTCGGCGAGTATGTCGTTGACATGCTCTTTCCCGATCAAGCCGACACCGGGCGCATACCCATCACAGCGATCACCGGTACGAATGGCAAGACCACCACGACCCGTCTGACCACGCACATACTGCGCCAGGCCGGCATATCGGTGGGCATGGGCTGTACCGGCACGGTCGAGATCGACAATCATGTCATCCTGCGCGGCGACTATTCGGGACCCGCGGCGGCCCAGGCCGTCCTGCGGGAACCGACGGTGGAACACGCCGTGCTCGAGGTGGCACGTGGCGGCATCATGCGCCGGGGCCTCGGATTCGATGAGTGTGATGTCGGTGTCTTGCTGAATATCGCTTCTGACCATCTGGGCGAGCGTGACATCCATACGCTCGAGGAACTGGCGCGCTGCAAGACCGTCGTTGTCGACGCCGTAAAAAAGCAGGGAGGCCATTGTGTCCTTAATGCCGATGATCCGCTGGTGATGGAGCACGGCACCTACTGGGCACGGGGCGAGATTACCTATTTCACCATGGATCCCGACAACCCCGTCTTGTCTGACCACCTTGGCGCGCAAGGGACCGTGGTAACCGTGAGAAACGGCTGGATCGTCATGCTGCGCGGCAAGGTGACTGTCGAAATCGTTGAAGTCGCAGACGTGCCGATCGCCTTTGAAGGGTACGCGCCCTTCAACATCCAGAACGCCATGGCCGCCGTTGCAGTTGCGATCGCCCACGGAATCGATATCGATGACATACGCGCTGGCCTGCTGACGTTTCATCCGACCCCGGCACAGATGCCTGGCCGCACGAACTATTTCGAGGCGGATGGCGTCAGGTGCCTTATCGACTATGGCCACAATGTGCCCGCACTTCAGGCTCTTGAGCCACTGGTCAACGGGCTCGGGCTTCATCGCAAGATCGGCGTGGCCGCCGCCCCCGGCAATCGGCGTGACGAAGACCTCGCGGCGCTTGGCGCACAGCTCGCAAGGATGTGCGATACGCTTTACGTCTACGAGACCGACGCGCGCGGCCGCGCCGAAGGCGAGACCGCCAAACTGATCCATGATGGCGCCTTAGGGGCAGGGGAGGCCTGTGACGTCGAGATCATCCTGGGCGAGCGCGATGCTGTCGCCAAGGCAATCGAAGACGCCGATCCCGGCGACTTTCTGCTCCTGCTGGTCGATGATATCGAGGGAACAACCGAGCGGCTGAAAGGCCGAAGCTTTCCCAATAAGGCCGACCTCGCCGGGAGTTGATCCCAACGTGATGCTCCGGCATGCCCAAACGCATGGATCATCACCCCGAAATATCTATCCAGCGAGGGGCAAGTGAATGACCAGGAATGTATTCGTAGTCGGCCTCAACGACCATAACGCGGAGCGCCTCAAGCGCTTGCGCGGCGTCGAAGACGTAACATTCCATCAACTTCTGACCCCGGCACAAGTCTCCGAAACCCAAGCTTTCGACATCCCCGCCATGCTAAAGGAGGCGGAGGCCAAGCTCGACGCCTTCGATGGCACGATCGATGCGATTGTCGGCTATATCGATTTCCCCGTATCGACCATGCTGCCCCTGCTGTGCAGCAAGTATGGAACGCGCAACGCCTCGCTCGAGAGCCTGCTCAAATGCGAGCACAAGTACTGGTCACGCAAAGTGATGGCGGAAGTGATTCCGGATCACATTCCGAAGTTCACAGCCTTTGATCCCTTCGACGACAACGCGCTTTCAAAGATTGGCGAGGCAGATCTGCGCTTTCCCTTCTTTGTCAAACCGATCAAGTCATCCGGGTCTCGACTGGGTTTCAGGATCGATAGCCCCGAGGACTTCGGGTACGCAATCGAAAAGCTGCGCGCCGAGATCGGTCAGATATCCGAACCCTTCAACTTTGTTCTCGACAGGGCGGATTTGCCCGACGAGATCAAGGCGGTCGAAGGTCACTACTGCATGGCTGAGCAGGTCATTGGCGGGCGGCAATGCACGGTCGAAGGCTATGTATACGACGGTAAAGTCGTGCCCTACGGAACCGTCGATTCCATCCGCTATCCGCAGGTGTTGAGCTTTTTCTACTACCTCTATCCCTCGACCCTGCCCAATGGCGTGCGGAACACAATGTGGGAGAAAGCGCGCACGGTCATGGCACATATCTGCTACGACAACGAGGCTTTCAACATCTAGTTCTTCTGGGACGAAATACAAAACAAGATCTGGCTGCTCGAGATCAATACGCGCATCGCCCAATCCCATTGCGACCTGTTTGAAATGGTCGACGGATCGAGCCACCAACAGGTGACCGTCGATCTGGGGCTTGGGCAAGAGCCGGATATGCCGAACGGCGCCGGTCCCAAGAACGTCGCGGCTGAGTTCTTCTATCGCGTCTTTTTTCGGGATGCGACCGTCGCTCGCGTGCCTTCACGCGCTGAGATCGAGGTTGCCGCAGAGCAAGTGGAGGGAACGCGGATTACCTCATATGTGTCCAGGAACATGAAACTCTCGGAGCTGCCGGAGCAGGACGCCTATAGCTACGCGGTTGCCTCGGTCTGGATGGGAGCAGGCAAGCAGTCCAAGCTCTTGTGGAACTACGAGCAGGTACTCAAGAAGCTAAACTACGAGTTCTCCGACATCGACGAATAGACCACCGGTACTGGACAAAGGCTGTGCGGACGGTGATACCGTTCCGGAACGTGTTGCCGCCCTGGTCCCTTTGAGCCACCCATGAAGATCGAAAAGACCCGACCCGGATCGATCCGAGAGATCGAGCATATCGACATTGCAATGCCGGATGGGACACGTCTGGCCGCACGCATCTGGATGCCCGTCGATGCCGAACGCAACCCGGTTCCAGCCATTCTCGAATACATTCCCTATCGCAAGAACGACAAGACGCTTGAGCGCGATTACGCCCGCGCGCCCTGGATGGCAGCGCAAGGGTACGCCTATGTGCGCGTTGACTTGCGCGGAACCGGCGAGTCCGAAGGGGTGATGGAGGACGAGTACACCGAAATCGAACTGCGTGACGGGTGCGACGTTATCGCCTGGATTGCTAACCAGCCCTGGTGCGACGGTGGAGTGGGTATCGTCGGGATTTCCTGGGGTGGCTTCAACGGCTTGCAGATCGCTGCTCTGCGTCCGCCGGCGCTCAAAGCCGTCGTGACGATTTGCTCGACGGATGACCGCTACGCCGATGATGTCCACTACATGGGAGGCACCCTGCTGGTCGAGCAGCTGTCCTGGGCGTCCGTCATGTTCGGCATCAACACCCTGCCGCCCGATCCCGCGCATGTGGGGGAGCGCTGGCGCAAGATGTGGGAGGAACGGCTCGACGGTTCGGGTCTATGGCTCAAGAACTGGCTCGAGCACCAAACGCGCGACTTCTTTTGGAAACATGGCTCGGTCTGCGAGAACTTCGGTGACATCGAAGTTCCAGTCTACGCGGTTAGCGGCTGGGCCGATGGTTATTGCCGTGCGGTCTTCCGGCTGGTCGAAAACCTAAGATGCCCGGTCAAGGGATTGGTTGGCCCCTGGGCGCACAAATATCCGCATCTTGGCCAACCCGGCCCAGCCATAGATTGGCTGGGTGAGGAAACGCGATGGTGGGACCATTGGCTAAGGGGCAAGGAGACCGGCATCATGGCCGAGCCACCACTTCGGCTCTTCCTCCAGGATCACGCGGAACCGCGATCACACTACGTCGAACGAACGGGCCGATGGATCACCGAGCCGTCCTGGCCGTCCCCCAACGTGACGAAAACCAGCTACTTGCTGAGCTCCGACGGACAACTTGCCGCCGGCGGCGACCTGCCCGAGGATCCGATTGAGATCGCATCACCGCTTTGGGTCGGTGTGCATGGCGGCAAGTGGTGCTCCTACGCCCATCCCGGCGATCAGCCCGGCGATCAGCGGCGGGAGGATGCGGGCAGCCTGGTCTTTGAGACCGCACCGCTGGATGCGGACCTGCTCGTTGTGGGAGACCCGTCTCTGACCCTGACCTTGAGCGTCGACCGCTCGGTTGCGCAGGTCGCGGCGCGCCTTATCGATGTCGCACCAAACGGTGCCGGAACGCGGGTTAGCTACGGCCTGCTAAACCTCACCCATCGCGAAAGCCACGAGCATCCCGAGGCGCTAGAGCCCGGTCAAACCTACACCGTCGAAATCCCCTTTAAGCATCTGGCGCAAACTTTCCGAGCTGGCCATCGGATACGGCTCGCTGTCTCAACGAGCTATTTCCCGATTGCCTGGCCCGCTCCCGAACCCGTTCGTATGACCATTCTTCCAGGGAGCTCGCGACTGACTTTGCCCATTCGCGAGGATGATGGGCGAGTGGAAACCGACTTTCCTCCACCGCGTGCCGCCGAACCTCTCCCCATGACCTTTGAAGAACCGCCCCGTTCGGAATGGAGTGTGCACGAGGATCGCGATACCGGGCGTGTCCGGGTCGAGATACGCGACCATGAAGGGGGCGCCCATATCGATGCTCATGGTTTCTTCCATTCCGCCGAAGGCGAGGAAACCTATTCGGTGATGCCTGACGATCCAGCGTCGGCAATCGGAGAGGTCGTCTGGGTGCACGAAATGCGGCGCGACGACTGGTCGGTCAGGACAGTCACTGAAACGCGCCTGTTCGGAGACGTCGACAGTTTCCGGGTCAATGCGCGCCTGCGCGCCTGGGAGGGGGACAATCTGGTCCGGGACGTGTCATGGAGCCCGATGATTCTGCGCCACCTCGTATGAGTGTTCGCTGTTCGCAGCGCCCCCTGCGGAAGTGAGGCCGGAGTGTGTAAAAGATCATGTACTGGATCTTGCCGAACCGCAGGGCTTTGGCCGGCTCGAATATGCCTGCTTTCTCTTGGCGACAAGCGCAGGGGGCGAAAAGTCCCGATCTCGCCTGCATCACGAGGGCGGTCGAGCGCCAGTTTCCGAAGCGCGACACTGACCACCAGGCCCAATGACCCTTGACATTCCTCCAGCAAGATCGTACTTGTCCGGAAACGTTACCGGATAAGATGGTGTATCGTGGCACAAACTAGCTCAACGAGTCAGAGCCAGGCACGCGTGGCTCGGCACCGCACCAAGGCTACGGCTTTAGGCTCGAAAAGGGTCGAAGTCACCGTACCCGCTAGGGACGCCAACTTGGTCAAGGCCATCGCAGGCGCTCTGCGCTCTGGTGGCGTAGAAGCCCAACAAATCCGAGAGTCGCTCCAGCCGGTGTTTTCCGCGCCTAAGGCGCAAACCGGGGCGGAGCTGGTTGCGTTTTTCCGCAAGTCGCCGCTCGTGGGCGCCGATCTGCAACTTGAACGGGATACGTCGACAGGCCGCTCCCCAGATCTCGGCTGATGCCATTTCTTCTCGACACCAACGTCGTCAGCGAAACCGTGAAGGCGAAACCCGAGCCACGCGTCCTTGCTTGGCTCGAACAGCAGTCGCCAGCGGAACTCTTCCTTGCCGCGCAGACAATCGGTGAGCTTGTGCGTGGCGCCGTCAAGGTCAAGGAGAAGGCGCGACAGGAACGATTTACCAAGTGGATCGAAGAGGACCTCAGCCAGCAGTTTGAGAGCCGGATCCTGGCGTTCGACGATGCGGCCGCGAGGATCTGGGGGCATTTGATGGGCAACGGCGATCGCAATGGGCAAACTCCTCCCGCTGCTGACGCCCAAATCGCAGCCGTCGCGATCGATCGCGATCTGATCCTTGTTACCCGCAACATCAAGGACTTTGAGCAATTCGATCTCAATGTTCTCAATCCTTGGGAAGTGGACGTCAAAAGTTGACGCGAGATCGCCCCGCAAGGGATCGATGAACCGTCCAATTGGCCAAGCGTCAATGCGCGCTACGCCCCTTTAAACTCGTCTATCTCGGCGACAACCGAGAGCGGTTCCGAGGTTATGCTGATTGTATCAGTGTTCAGGCTCATACCCAGAAATATACCCGAAAATATCCATATATTCTATTCAGGGACAGCGTGGGCTTCGCCCGTGCGCTGCAATGGCTTTCCGCACAGCCTGGCGGCCGTTCCCGCGAAACCCCTTCCTTGCTTGCCCGCACAAAGTGCGGAATCTGCTCGCGAGATCGCGGTCATCATATAGTGACTTGAAGTTAGATCATTAAGTCTACAAAAGACGTTAGTGTGCCGATTATGGATCGTTAAGGATGTTTAAATAGCGTTCCAGTTATGGTGCGTTATGTGCTAGAATGAGCGTAGTGGCTCATTTTTGGATCTTAAATGTCTGACGGAAAGCCGGTCACCATTCTGGCCAAGGATCTTGGCGCAAGCCTCGCGGCCTATCGCCTGTCGCGCAATCTGCGCCAGGGAGACGTCGCGGCACAGGCAGGTGTCTCCCGCGGTGTTGTTGCGCGCCTCGAGACAGGAGAGGGCGGGACACTCGACAGCCTCATCAGGGTCCTCAAAGCCATGGGTCTCGAAGAAAGGATCGACACCCTTGTCCCCCAAGCCCGGCTGAGCCCACTCGATCCACGCAGTGCTGGCGAGCCCCGCCAGCGCGCGCGGCCATCTTCGGATGACGATGACGACGATGACACGTGGAGATGGAAAGAATAATGGCCACACGTGCGGACGTCATTCTGTGGGGGCGACGAATTGGTGCGGTCCTCTGGGATCCGGATCGCGAAGTCGGCGTGTTCGAGTACGATCCCGAATTCATACGGTCCAAGGTTGAAATCGCTCCGTTCACGATGCCCCTCAGGACGGGCCCATTCGACTTCCCGACACTCTCTCGGGATACCTTCCACGGT
>CAZNHG010000090.1:0-9958 GCA_964572555.1 uncultured Devosiaceae bacterium
TCCTTGAGTCCGCGCAGGATCGACACCGTATCTTCCATCGTCGGCTCGTTCACGAAGACGGGCTGGAAACGCCGCGCGAGCGCGGCATCCTTCTCGACGTGCTTTTGATACTCGTCGAGCGTCGTCGCGCCCACGCAGTGCAATTCGCCGCGCGCCAGGGCCGGCTTGAGCAGGTTCGAGGCGTCCATCGCCCCGTCCGCCTTGCCGGCGCCCACGAGCGTGTGCATCTCGTCGATGAACAGGATGATCTGGCCTTCGGCGGCATCGATTTCGCTCAGGACACCCTTGAGCCGCTCCTCGAACTCACCTCGATACTTCGCACCGGCAATCATCGCGCCAAGGTCGAGCGCCATCAGCGACTTGCCCTTGAGCGATTCCGGCACGTCGCCATTGACGATGCGCAGGGCCAGCCCTTCCGCGATCGCCGTCTTGCCGACACCCGGCTCACCGATCAGCACGGGATTGTTCTTGGTGCGCCGCGAAAGCACCTGAATGGCGCGCCGGATTTCTTCGTCACGCCCGATCACGGGGTCGAGCCGCCCGTCGCGCGCATCCGCGGTGAGGTCGCGCGCATACTTCTTCAGCGATTCGTAGCTGTTTTCCGCCGAGGCCGAATCGGCCGTGCGGCCCTGACGCAGCTGGTTGATCGCCTCGTTCAGCGCATTTGCCGTTACCCCGGCGGCGCTGAGCGCCTTGCCCGCATCGGTATTCTTCTCGATAACCAGCGCCAGCAACAGCCGCTCGACCGCGACGAAACTGTCGCCGGCCTTCTGCGCCGCCGATTCGGCGGTATCGAACACCTTGGCGAGCTCGCGGCTCAAATAGACCTGCCCCCCGTCGCCCGAGACGGCCGGAATCTTTTTCAGCGCCGCCTCGACCCCGGCCTGCACCTGCTTGGGCTCGCCGCCCGCGCGCGATATCAGCCCCGAGGCCATGCCTTCGGGGTCGTCCATGAGCACCTTGAGCAGATGCACCGGCGCGAACTGCTGGTGGCCCTGCCCAAGCGCGAAGGTTTGCGCACTCTGTATGAAACCGCGTGCGCGCTCGGTATATTTCTCGATATTCATCGACCAGACTTCCTTTCCTGCACGCCGGACCCGCCCGATTTTCGGCGCGAGACCCGACGCCAATTGCGTCGATCATGTTCCGGCGCATCCCGCCCGCGGACGATTCCACGCCCGGCCGCCGGCGGCGTTGCGCCAAGTCAAACCGGAACCTGTCTCGGCAGCGTTCCGGCCTTTGGAGCGTTTTCAGAACAAGTGGACACCACTTGTTCGGTTCGAGAACGCGACCACTCAAGAACCTGAAGCTTTCGTTCTGGTTCAGTCAGAACGAAAAATGCTCTAGTGAAAGATATAGGAAGCCCGGTCGGCAAAAAAAGGCACAGCGCCGCGCAAACGGCACCGCATCGCGGACAAGCGGTCACACTGCGCCGATCTTCTCGAAGATGACGCACTCGCTGTTCCGCCGCCCGCAGCAAACCGACTCGCAATCCGCAACGAACGCCGAGAGAGACGCTTCGAGATTCTGCAGCTCGGCGAGCTTGCCGCGCACCGCATCGCGCCGGGCACGCGCGATGGCACCGACATCCGCACAGTCCTGCCCCGGGCGCGCGGAAAGGCTGACGAGTTCGCGCACCTCCTCGACCGAGAAACCGAAGTCCCGGCACCGCCTCACGAAAACGACGCGGGCGAGATCGGCCCCGGTATACACGCGCTGATCACCCCCCGAACGGACAGCTGGCGGCAGCAGCCCGATGCGCTCGTAATACCGGATACGCGACGTCCGCACCCCCGCCCGGCGGGCGAGCGCGCCGATGGTCAGTATGCCTGCCTGCGGCTTCATGGCGAAAATCTCCCGCTTGAACTTGAAGCAGCTTCAACAATTACCGTGCCGCCATCGACTTCGCAAACCGGCACCAAAAGGAAGAAAGTCCGATGAACCCGAAACGAATCCTCGGCCTGATGGGCCTTGCCGCCGCGTGCGCCGCCTGTTGCGCCCCGCTCGTCGTGCCGCCCCTCGCCGCCGCCCTCGCGGGCGCCGGGATCGGGCTGGCAGCGGCCGGACAACTCGCTGTCGCCCTGATCGCGCTCGCGTTAGCGGCACTCGTTCTCGGGGCCGCACTCCGGCGGCGGCGCGCACGCAGGTCCACACAGACGCGCGCATGCGACAATTCCGGCGCCCTCACTGGCGCCCATCGCCACGATGCGTCAGGCTGACCGATCGGACGAGATGCGACACGGGAGCAATCATGCAGGTCATCCCCGCCACTCTGGCCGTATACGCCGGCGCCGCCATTGCCGAGATCGCAGGATGCTTCGCCTTCTGGGTCTGGTTCCGGCAGGGCCAATCGATTCTCTGGCTGATCCCCGGCCTGGTGGCGCTGGCGCTTTTCGCCTGGCTGCTCACGCTCGCACCGAGCGATTACGCCGGCCGCGCCTACGCCGCCTATGGCGGCATCTACATCGTCGCCTCGCTCGCATGGCTCTGGCTGGCCGAGGGCCGCCCCCCTGACCTGTGGGATGTCGGCGGCGCCGGGCTCGCCATCCTCGCGGCCCTTGTCATCCTGTTCGCCCCCAGGAGCGGCTGAATGCCATGTCCGATCTCACGCTCATCAGCCACGCCACCTGCCCCTTCGTGCAACGTGCGGCAATCGCGCTTGCAGAAAAGGGCGTCCCCTTCGAACGCGTGGACATCGATCTGGCGAACAAGCCCGACTGGTTTCGCGCCCTCTCGCCGACGGGCAAGGTGCCGGTTCTCAAGGTCGCGCAAGACGGACGGACCCGGGGCACGGTCTTCGAGTCTGCCGTCATCCTCGAATACCTCGAGGAAACGCAGCCCCGCCCGCTGCACCCCGCCGACGCGCTTGCGCGCGCCGAGCATCGCGGCTGGATCGTCTATGCGGGCACGCTCCTGTCCGCTCTTACAGGCCTTAGGACGGCCGAGACGGCTCAAGGTTTCGCCCGCGCCCGCGACAAGCTCGCGGGCGTTTTCGATGTTGTGGAAAAACGCCTGGATCAGCGCGGCCACGCCAAAACGGCATGGTTCTCGGGCGGGGACTTCTCGCTGGTCGATGCCAGCTTCGCTCCCGCCTTTCGCAACTACGACATCTATGACCAGCTGTGCGGCCTCGATGCGCTCGCCGAAGCGCCGCTTGTGGCGGCATGGCGCACGGCATGTGCCGGGCGCCGTTCGGTACGCGATGCCGTCGCGGCAGACTTTGCGGAGCGCCTTGTCGCCAAGGTTTCGGCCCGCGACAGCCACATGGCCCGCATGATCGCCGCTGGCCGGACCTGACGGCTCGACAGCCGTCCGGGTCTACTCGGCCGCGTTGGCCTGATCGGAATTGGTCAGAAAGGCCGGCAGTTCGCCAACGTCCGGCTGCGGCGCCTTGGACGGGTCGTCCGAACTCGCGGCCGTATCCTCGCTGGCCTTCTTGCGGCGCGGCCGCCGGGTCTTGCGCGGCTTGTCCTCGCCATCACTACCGGAATCGGCGTCGGCCGTCTCGGCGGACCTGGACTTGGAACCGCCTCCGGACTTGGCCTCTTCGGTGTCCTCGGCCTTGCTGCCCTTGGACTCCGGCGCCTCGGACTTGGCGGTCTCAGATTTGGCGGTCTCGGTTTCGGCCTCGCCGTCCGAATCGTCGGGATCGTTGTCGGCCTGCTGCTCCGAGCGCTGCTGGTTCTGCGCCTGCGCCGCCGAAATGATGCGGAAATAATGCTCGGCGTGCTGAAGGTAGTTCTCCGCCATCACCGAGTCGCCGGACGCCTGGGCGTCGCGCGCGAGCTGCTGATACTTCTCGGCAACATGCGAGGCATTGCCCCGGATCTTCACATCCGGCCCGTTGCTCTCGTAATTGCGCGACAGCGGATTGGAGTGCTTGCGGCCGCCGTTCCGGCCCCGCGAGCGCTTGTTCTGATTGTTAGGTCTCATACGTTGCTACAATGCTCTTCGTTGGTAGCGGGCAGACTGTTTCGAACAGCCCGCAAAAGCTCATGTGTCCGGAACGTCTCTCGGCCTGCGCCGTGTACCGGGCATTTTTTGTTGAGCGTCAACAAGCTGCCGCTTCAGCCAACCCTTTGCACAAACTTCCGACCGTCCCCTGGCCGTGTGCCTGATTGCCCCTTCAGGGGCTTCGTGATGAGCGGGTGACTATTGCCTGTGCGCGAACCCCACGCAGCTGAACAGCACGCTCAACCTATATGCTTCGCCCCGGTATTCCAAGCAAAAAATGCTTGAGCCGCCAGCCTGTCCCCCGCTCGGGTCAAGTCCGCGCCACCACGGCGCGCCCGATTCCGGCAAGATCGGGATGCACCTCGGTTTCCCCGAACCCGCCATCGGCGAAAAGCCCGGCAACGGCCGGCGCCTGACCCGCTCCCACCTCGACGACCACCGTGCCGCCCGGCGCGAGGAATTCCATCGCACGGGCCGCGATGATCCGGTAGGGATCGAGCCCGTCCGCCCCGCCGTCGAGCGCGGCCAGTGGATCGTGCTCGCGCACTTCCCGGGCCAGCCCGTCAAGCGCACCGCTCTCGATATAGGGCGGGTTCGACACGATGAGATCGAAACGCTCCTTTTCGGCCACACGGCCGAACCAGTCGCCGTGCCGGAACGCGATACGCTTGTTCACACCGTGACGGGACGCGTTCACGACGGCCTGCTCCAGTGCCTCGTCGTCACGATCGGTTGCGACACAAAGCGAGTCCGTCAGCGTCGCGGCCATCGCGACGGCGATACAGCCGCTGCCCGTGCCCAGATCGAGAATTCGCGGGCTTTGTTTTGATTTAAGTGCTTTCAGCCCCAGATCAACCAGCAGTTCCGTTTCGGGGCGCGGCACCAGCGTGGCGCGGTTCAGTCCGAAGTCGAGCCCGTAGAACTCCTTGCGCCCCAGAATCCGAGCCACCGGCTCCCCCCCGATCCGGCGCCCGGCCAGTTCCTCGAGCCGCATGGCCGGGCCGGGCAGAACCGCCTCGCCCTCGTGAAACGCCAGGCGGCCGGCATCGAACCCGAAGGCTTCGGCCGCCAGCAGCCGGGCATCGAGCTCCGGCGTGCCGAGTCCGGCATCGGCGAACCGGTCCCGCACGGCACGCCAGGCTTTCCCTATCGTTTGCATCAATCAAGTCCTCCCCGCACGCCACTCCCTGCCGCATTCGCGCCTTGATGAACCGCGAGAAACAGGCAGCATGTCGAGGCCGTCACGGCCGGCTGGCGGGAGATGCGACCGATGTCTGAAGAACAACGGGACCGGCGGACTGTCACGCATGTGCGGCGGAGTCTGGCACTGTGGGCGGTTCTCGGCGCCCTTTTGCTGCTTCCGCTTCTCGCCATGCAGGTCACCCGCGAGGTCGCATGGGACGAGACGGACTTCGCCACGTTCGGCGCCATGCTGGCCATCCTTGGTCTCGCACTCGAACTCACCCTCAGAAGCGGCGCGAGCGCCGCCCTCAAGGCCGTGGCGGGCCTTGGGGCCATCGCGACATTCCTTCTCGTCTGGGCACACCTGGCCGTCGGCATATTCCCCGCCTGACCTTTTTATGTCTCTTCGTCCATGGCCGCGAGCTGCTCTGCCTGGTGCTCCGTGATCAGGGAATCGATGATCTCGTCGAGTCCCTCGCCCGCGATCAGCTTGTCGAGCTTGTAGAGCGTGAGGTTGATCCGGTGATCGGTCACCCGCCCCTGCGGGAAATTGTAGGTGCGGATACGCCCCGAGCGGTCGCCGGTACCCACCTGGTCGCGCCGGGCATCGGCCCGCTCGCTGTCGCGCTTCTCGCGCTCCATCTCGAACAGGCGCGCCCGCAGCACCTTCATTGCCGTCGCGCGGTTCTGATGCTGGCTCTTCTCCGACGAGGTCACAACCACGCCGGTCGGCAAGTGGGTGATACGCACCGCGCTGTCGGTGGTGTTGACGTGCTGCCCGCCCGACCCGGAAGCGCGCATGGTGTCGATACGCAGGTCCTGGTCGCGAATCTCGATGTCGAAGTCCTCGACCTCCGGCAGCACCGCCACCGTTGCCGCCGAGGTGTGAATGCGCCCGCCGGTCTCGGTCTCGGGCACGCGCTGCACGCGGTGCGTGCCGCTCTCGTACTTGAGCCGCGCATAGACCCCCGAACCGGAAATGCTGGCGATGATTTCCTTGTAACCGCCCGCATCCCCGTGACTCTCCTCGAGGACGGTTACTTTCCACCCGCTGAGTTCGGCATAGCGCGAATACATGCGGAACAGATCTCCCGCGAAAAGGGCCGCCTCGTCGCCGCCCGTGCCCGCGCGGATCTCGAGGATGACCGAGCGGTCGTCGGCCGCATCCTTGGGCAACAGCAAAAGGCGGATCTGCTGGGTCAGCTCCTCGATCCGCTCGCCCAATTCCTCGTATTCGGCCTCCGCGAGCTCGCGCAGCTCCCTGTCGCCCGAATGCATGAGCTCCTTGGCGTCCGCGTAGTCGCTCACCGCCTTGCGGTAGTCGCGGATCGGCCCGATCACGGGCTGCAGTTCGGCATATTCCTTGGACAGGCGGACGAACTCATCCGGCTCCGGCGCGGCGGCCAGGGTGTCCTCGAGCGTGAGGAAACGCTGCTCGAGCGCGTCAAGTTTGTCCTGTGGCAATTTGGCCATGCACGTCGTCTTTCACCTGAATGAGGGAATTGTAAAGGGGCGCCGCGGCCCGCAGTCGGCTAGACGGGCAGGTTCTGCTTGTCGGCCCACTCGCTCAGAAGGTCGCGGATCGCCACGCCGTCCGCTCCCTCGGCGAGAGCGGCGGAAACCGATTCGCGGATTGGGGCGAGATCGAGCTCGAGGATCATCTCCTTGACCGGACCGATCGATGAGGCCCCCATCGATAGCCGCGTCATCCCGATCGCCATCAGCGCCAGCGCCTCGACGGGCCGCCCGGCCAATTCGCCGCACATCGTCACCGGCTTGCCGTGCCGCTCGGCGGCGTCGACCACCAGCCGGAAGGCGCGCAGGAGCGGCACAGAGATGGGGTCGTAATTGCGCGCCACACGCGGATTGGCCCGGTCCGTCGCGGTCAGGAACTGCACCAGATCGTTCGAGCCGATGGAGATGAAATCGACCTCCGGCAACAGGTGATCGAGTTCGAACAGGAGCGAGGGCACCTCGACCATCGAGCCCAGTTCGACCTTCTCGGGCACCGCGGCACCGGTGCGCTTGAGCCGCTCCCATTCCTTCTTGACCACCATGCGCGCCTGGCGGAATTCGCTGACCTCGGTGACCATGGGCACAAGGATCTGCAGCGGTCGCCCGTCAGCGGCCTGCAGCAGCGCCCGCACCTGGGTGCGCAGCAGTCCCGGCCGGTCGAGCGCCAGCCGCAGCGAACGCCAGCCCATGGCCGGGTTCTCCTCGGCCATCGAGCGCATATAGGGCACCACCTTGTCGCCCCCGATATCGAGCAGGCGAAACACGATAGGCCGGTCCCCGGCCAATTCCATGGCATCGCGATACAGATCCACCTGCTCGCTCAGCCGCGGCAGCTTCGAGGCGATCATGAACTGCAATTCGGTGCGGAACAGCCCCACGCCCGCCGCCCCCGTCTCGTCGAGCGCGGGCAGGTCCGCCACCAGCCCGGAATTGTGCAGCAGCGTGATCTCCACACCGTCCCTGGTAACGGAGGGCTTTTCGCGCAGCTCGGCATAGTGCGCCTGCCGTTTGGCGCTGAGCTTGACCTTGTCGACATAGCTCGCCTCGACGTCCGGCGTGGGACGCAGATAGACGAGTCCCATCGACCCGTCGACGATGATGTCGTCGCCCGTCTCGCAGATCGAGGCCACCGAATCGGCCTGCCCCACCGCAACAAGTCCCAGCGAGCGCGCCACGATGGCCACGTGCGAGGTCGCCGCCCCGTCCTCGAGAACGATGGCGCGCAGCCGCGTGCGGTCGTATTCCAATAGGTCCGCGGGCCCCATGTTGCGCGCCACGACGACCGCATTCTCGGGCATGTCGCCGGGCCCGCCCGACTTGCCGTCACCCGTGAGCACGCGCAGCAGCCGGTTGGCGAGATCGTCGAGATCGTGCAGCCGGTCGCGGATATAGGGGTCGGTCTGGCGCAGCATGCGCGCGCGCGTGTCGTTCTGCACGCGCTCGACCGCCGCCTCCGCCGTCAGGCCGTTGTCGATGGCTTCCTCGATGCGCCGCACCCAGCCGCGATCGTGCGCGAACATGCGATAGCTTTCGAGGATGTCCCGGTGATCCGAGGAAAGCTGCATGTCGCCGCGGTTGAACATGTCGTCGATCGACATGCGCATGGTGCGGATCGCCTTCTCCAGGCGTTCCTTTTCCTCGTCGGTATCGTCGGCGACGAAGTTCTTCACCACGACGCGCGGATCGTGCAGCAACACCTGTCCCAGCGCGATGCCCTCGGAGAATCCGACCCCCTCGATGCCGCGCGGGCGGCGCAGGTCGATGTCCGAGCCCGGCTTGATCAGGCTGTCGAACTCGGCGGTCGAGAGCATCTCCGCCAGGATCGTGGCGGTGGTGAGCATCGCCTCGGTCTCGTCCTCGCCATAGGCGCGGCGCTCCGAGTTCTGCACGACCAGCACGCCCAGCGTCTGGCCCGAGCGCAGAACGGGCACACCGAGGAAGGAGTTGAACGGATCCTCTCCGGTCTCCGGACGATAGGCGAAGGCGGGATGCGCGGTGGCATCGAGAAGGCGCAACGGTTCGGCTTCGGAGGCGATCACGCCGACCAGACCCTCGCCGAGACGCAGCGTGGTCATGTGCACGGCCTCGGGCTTGAGCCCGTGGGTCGCGAACAGTTCGAGTGCGCCGTCGTCGCGCAACACGTAGAACGAGCACACATCGGCGCGCATGTTCTCCGCGATCAGATCGACGATCTTGTTCAGGCGGTCCTGGGAGCCAAGGGGCTCCGCAAGGGTCTCGCGCAACTGCTTGAGCAGGACGCGCGGTCCGCCGCCAACCACTGTGGCCATATATCTATCCAACGGCGGCGCCTCGTGCCGCCTCCCTCCGCGCCGGTGCGCTCAGACCCTGCCGGGTCTCACGCATCGGCCTTGTCGAGACCGTAATAAGTATGCAGGGCCCGAACCGCAAGCTCGGCATACTCCTCGTCGATCAGAACCGAGGTCTTGATCTCCGAGGTGGTGATGAGCTGGATGTTGATGCCCTTGTCCGCAAGGGCCTTGAACATCGAGGACGCCACGCCCGCGTGGCTGCGCATCCCCACGCCGATCACCGAAATCTTCGCCCCGCCCTTCGAGCCCGCGATCGACTTGAACCCCTGTTCGTCCCCGGCGCGCGTCAGCGCCTTCATGGCCTTGTCGTACTCGCTGTCGGGCACGGTGAAGGTGATGTCGGTCATCTTGCCGTCATCGGAGACATTCTGCACGATCATGTCGACGACAATATGCTCTTCGGCCAGCGCCCCGAAAATCGCCGCGGCGACGCCGGGCTTGTCCTCCACTCCCCTCACCGTGATCTTGGCTTCCGCCTTGGTCAGGGTCACGCCCGAAACGATCTGCTTTTCCATAATCTCATCCTCATCGCACACAAGCGTGCCGGGAACGCCGTAGTCCGATCCGTCAGGTGCGACCTGCTCGGCATCGGGGTCGTCGAATGTCGAGCGTACAGCGAGCCGGACCTTCTGCGCCATGGCGAGTTCGACGGACCGGGTCTGCAGCACCTTCGCCCCCAGCGAGGCCATCTCCAGCATTTCCTCGAAGGAAATCCGGGACAGCCGGTGCGCCCGGGGCGCGATGCGCGGATCGGTCGTATAAACGCCGTCCACGTCGGTATAGATGTCGCACCGCTCCGCGTCGATGGCCGCGGCGATCGCCACGGCGCTGGTGTCCGAGCCGCCACGTCCCAGCGTCGTGATCCGCCCCGAGGGCTCCACGCCCTGGAAACCGGTGATCACGCACACCACGCCCTGCTCGAGCCGCTGGTTCAAGAGGTCCGGCTTGATGCCCGTGATCCGCGCCGCGCCGTGCGC
>CAZNHG010000090.1:10058-11422 GCA_964572555.1 uncultured Devosiaceae bacterium
CTCGCGTTTGACATGCCGCGCCGCGTGCCGAATACGCTCCACGTCGGCGACCGAGGTGCCGCCGAATTTCATCACGAGACGCGCCATGCGTTGTGTCCCCTTCGACCTGCGGGAAAGCGCCCCGCAGGCAGCCCGAATTGCTGTCGCGCGCTCAATTGCCACAAAGCCGCGGGTGAAGCAACTGGCAGGCGATTGTGGCGATTTGCGTGCCGATTCGTGCGAAAAGGCGGTTCATGCACGGGCCGCCAGCCGCGCCCGCGCATCCGCCCCGTCGACCCCCTCGGCAAGCCGCTCCGCGATCGCCCGGGCGCATTCTTGCGGCGAGAGAACGGAGGTGTCCACTTCGAGGTCGTAGATGCCGGGATCGTGCACCGCACGCTGCCAGGCCCGGACCGGTTCGGGAACGTCGTCGCCCGATCCCGTGAGATACTGCCCCTCGCGCCCCGCCTGCCCCTGGCGCCGGCGCTGCATGATCACCTCGAGCGGACAACGCACACCGACGAAGAGGACCGGCAGCCCGGCCAGCCGCCGCGCGCAGTCCGGAAGGATGTTCAGCGGCCGCGAATAGCTGTCGTGATGCCCGGCATCGACCACGACATTGATCCCCCTCCGGCTGTACGCCGCGATGGAATCGTAGAGCGCGGCATAAAGAGACGGCAGAAGCGGTTCGAGGTCGGGCCGCTCCCCGCCCGGCCTGAGCCCGATTCCGGGCCGGATGGCCTCGGGCTCCATCTCGGCATGTGCGTCGACCCCGAGATTGACCCAAACCCCGTCGAACGCCGCCTGAACGGCACGCGCAATGCTTGATTTCCCGGCCCGCGGCGCCCCGTTAAGGATCACTATCCGACCGGCAGAAGGTTCATTCGTCATGCGGTTTCCCTACGGAATGCGGCCTGCCGTCACCCGAATTCCTCGTATTGCGGAAGATCGTCGGTGATCTCGAACCAGGGCGCCTTCGAGCCGACGAAAATATGCGCGGTGGGCCGCATGCCCGGCGAATCGACCAGCGTTCCGAGCGCCACATGCGCATAGGCGTTCTCGCGCACCACGGAATAGAGCAGCGACCCGCACACCCCGCAATGCACGTCGCGCGCCTCCGGGTCCCCGAACGTCATGGTATGCTCCGCGCCGCGCGTGACGCGGAGCCTGTCGATCTCGATACCCCCGAACGGCTTGAAGGCCGACCCCGTCGCCTTGCGGCATTTCGAGCAATGACAGTTCAGGGCATAGGAAAAGGCATCCGCCACTTCATATCCCACAGCCCCGCACATGCATTCTCCGCGTAGCGTTTTCGGCATCGTCTCGCGCATCGAATACCTCCTCCTCAAGCCGCAATGGCACGACAAATGGCCAAAGACCGCCTA
>CAZNHG010000091.1:0-11273 GCA_964572555.1 uncultured Devosiaceae bacterium
AAAAGTGTTACCCATGTGTCCGGTACAAAACGTCACCTATGTCTCGGGTCGCTCAACGGTTGGAAGCGCGGCCGGGCGCGCCCCTCAAATTGTGACCATGATTGGCGGCTAGGGGCGGCGATCACGTTCCAGTCATCGAGGAGACCACATCGTGCTGCGCCTGATTTCGAGCCTTCTGCCCGCCGTTCTCGCCGCTGTCCTTCTGGCCGCCTGTTCAAGCGGAGGAGGGGGCGAACTTGCGCCCGGCCTCACCGCGCGCATGGATCAGCCCGGCGCCACCCTCGACCGCACGGCGGCGCTTAACATCGTCAACGACTTCCGTGCCACCAATGGCGCCCCGGCGCTTCAGCCCGATCCCGACCTCAACGCCAGGGCGCAGGAACTCGCAACCGCCTACGCCAACAGCAACGAGCGCCCGGCCAAGCCGGCCGATGTGGACGCCATGCGCTTGAGCTCGGGCTATGCCACCTTCGCCAACACCTTCTCGGGCTGGCGCACTGGACAGGCCGACGCCGGTACGCTCGCCGACCCCGCGCACACCCGGGCCGGTCTTGCCGTCGCCTATTCCGACAGCTCGACATACGGTGTCCACTGGGTGCTGCTGCTCGACGGCGCCACGGAAACGGCGTCGGCGCAGTAGATATGGACGCGCCGGGGGAGATCATCGACGCGCGTGGGCTGAAATGCCCGCTGCCCGTCCTCAAGCTCGAGAAACATCTCGATGCGATCGAGGGCGGTGCGGCCGTCACCGTGCTGGCCGACGATCCTGTCGCCCGCGTCGATATCCCTCTCCTGTGCCGCAAGGGCGGCCATTCCTGCGAAATCGAACGCGTCGGCGAGGCCCTGCGCTTCGTCGTCACCAAGAGCGGGTAGCCTGCGCCGGAGCGTTTTCAGAAGTGAAGCGGAAGAGATATTGCTCCAGTGGAGCAATATCTCGCTGAACGGTGTTCACTTGTTCGGTTCTAGAACGCGACCACTCAAGAACTTGGAGCTTGTGTCCTGATTCAATCGGAACGGAAGCTCTAGAACTCGATGGTCTCCATCGGGGCAGGCACCTTCACATCCGCATGCTCCACCAGCGCGCTGAATTCGTCGGCGGACTGCGCCAGGATCCGCATGGTCATATAGTGGCACGGAATGACGGTCTTGAAGGCGAAATACCGATTGACCGCCAGGGCCGCTGCCGCCGCGTCCATGGTGAAGTGCCCGCCCATGCAAACCAGCCCGATATCGGGCTGATACATCTCGTTGATCAGCGCCATGTCGGAGAAAATACCGGTGTCGCCCATGTGATAGACGGTATGCCCGTCCAGCGTGACGATCAGCCCCGTCGGCATACCGCCATAGATCACCGACCCGTCCGGCGCGGTGTAGCTCGAGGAGTGGAAGGCCTTCACCATCGAAACGGTGAAACCGCCGGCGTCGACGGTCCCGCCGATATTCATGCCCACCTTGTCGCCCTTGTCCGTGCGCGTGCCCATATAGGTGGCGAGTTCCACCGTCGAGATGAAGGTCGCGCCGGTCTTCTCGATGATGTCGGCGGCATCGCCGAAATGGTCGTTGTGCCCATGGGTGAGAAGGACGTGCGTGACGCCGGAGGCCACCTCGTCGACATTGCCCGCGAATGTGGGATTGCCGCTCAGGAATGGATCGATCAGGATCGAGGCGTCCTCGCCGGTAAGCTTGAAGGCGGAGTGGCCGAGCCATTGGATTTTCATCGGAAAACCTTCCTTGCGCTTTGCGTTTGAAGCAAAGCCTAACGTTCCCGATTTGCCACGATCAACAAGGCATCATCCGGCGACGAGCTCCGCCGCACGCGAGCCGATGGCCATGGCGGGCGCATTCGTGTTGCCCGAGGTGATCTGCGGCATCACCGAGCAGTCGATCACCCTGAGGCCCCTGAGCCCGCGGACGCGCAACTGCGCATCGAGCACCGCGTGCGGGTCGTCGTCGGGGCCCATCGGTGCCGTGCCGACCGGGTGATAGTTGGTCTTCACCGTCTTGCCGCAGAACGCGGTCAGCGCCTCTTCGTCGACAACTTCCGCGCCGGGCAGGATTTCCTCGTGGATCTTGGTGGCCAGCGGCTCGGCCCTGAGCAGCTCGCGCGCGTGAGCAAGCGAGGCGAGAGTGAGCCGCAGGTCCTCCGGATCGCCGAAGAAGTTGCAGTCAACGAGCGGCTGGTCGCCCGGGTCGGCCGAGCGCAGCCGCACCGAGCCGCGCGCCTTTGGGCGCAACAGGCACGAGGTGAAGGTCACGCCATGCGTCGGCTTGGCGTCGGAGACGTCGCGGTCGAGATAAACGATGGGCGCGCAGTAGAGCTGGATGGTCGGCCGCTCCCTGCCGTCGGGATCGTAGAACAGGCAGCTCTCGATTCCCGTCGTGGTTACCGGCCCGGTGCCGAACATCAGGTATTGCAGGCCATTGCGCAGCATGTTTAGCCCGCGGTCCTGCCCGAAATAACCCGATTTGCCCTTGGTCGTGGCGATGACGGGCACCTCGTGATGGTCCTGCAACCGCTGGCCGACGTGCAGGTCGGCGATCACCGAGATGCCGTGCTCGAACAGGTGCTCACCCGGCCCGATGCCGGACAGCATCAACAGCTTCGCCGTGTTGTAGGTGCCCGTGGCCACCAGGACCTCGCGCTCGGCATGCACGTTCACCGTCTCGCCGTCCTTGGTGTAGGCGAGCCCCACGGCCGTATCGCCGTTGAACAGGATCCTGTCGACCCGCGCATTCGTGACGACGGTCAGCCGGTCGTCATCCGCCAGCGTGTCAAGGAAACGCGTCTTGGCGTCGGCCCGCTGCATGCGCCCGTTCTGCACCCCGAAAGTGTGCTGCATGATGCCCACCCCGGCCTGCTGCGCCCCGTTGAAGTCGGGGTTGTAGGGATGTCCGAGCGCCTGCGCGGCGCGCAAAAAATCGTGGGTGGTGTCACACAGATGCCCGGGATCGGAGACGAGCAGGGGCCCTGACGCGCCGTGATAGGCATCGTTGTATTTCGCGTTGCCCTCAAGCCGGACGAAGTGCTGGAGCATTTCGTCATAGCCCCAGCCCGCGTTCTGCCCCAGATGCGCCGCCCAGCCGTCATAGTCGGCACGCTGCCCGCGCATGTAGACCATGGCGTTGACCGCCGACCCGCCACCCAGGGCTTTCGCCACCGGCACGATGGGCCCGCGCCCGCCAAGCTGTTCCTGCGGCACGGTGTGATGCATCTCGAGAAAGGTGTCGCGCGCGAGATATTTCATGTAGCCCGCCGGCATGTGCATCAGCCGCGTGGTCTCGGCGGGGCCCCGCTCGATCATCAGCACGCGGAAACCGAACTCGGAGACCAGCCGCATCGCCGCGACGCTGGCCGACGACCCGCCGCCCGCGATGATGAAGTCATAGGCTGGCGCGCTCATGTGTCCTCGTCCGGGATGTGGGCACGGACGAGGCCGGCCATGTCGATGTTGTCAGGTGCGAGCCCTGCGGCCACGCCCTCGCGGTCGGCGACGGGACGGTTCTGGCTGACCTTCCACTTGGCGTCGATTGCGGTCACCGTGATCTCGAGCCCGACAATGCCCTTGATCTGGCGCTCGACGAAATCGTCCGGCGCATCGCTCACTGCCCATGGCTCGGGGCGTGGCGATTCCTGCGCGTCGGTCAACTCTGTGATCTGCGTGCGCAGCCAGTCGGAATCCGCGATTACACGCGGCCGGCCGCGCACCTGCACGATCACGTAATTCCAAGTCGGCACCACCTTGCCGTGCTTTTGTTTCTCCGCATACCAGGACGGCGTAATGTAGCTCTCCGTCCCCTGGAAAACGACAAGAGCCTCGTCCGCGGCGGACAGGGCCTCGATCTGGGGATTGGCGCGGGCGAGGTGAGCCTGCAGCACATCGCCGCCCACGCCGGTCTTGATGAGGAACGGGATCGGATTGGCCTCGATACCGGACGCACCGGTCGTGACTAACAGCCCCAACGGGTGCGTGCGGATAAACGCGTGCTGGGTTTCTCGGTTCTCCTCGCGGAACTGTGGCGGCTGATACATGGCGGGGCCTCACGCATTGCGCTGGCGTTCTGCCGCACGCCGCGCCTTCTTGGCCTCGGCGCGGGCGGCGGCGCTCGCCTGGGCGTCGTCGCCCAGATGCGCGAACCCCTTCGTCTCGGCGAGATCGATCTGACGCTGCCGGGCCTCGGCCCGGCGCTTTTTCTCCGGCGCCTTGCCGGCGCAATGCGCGCACTGCACGCCATGAACGAAATCGGGATGCGCGCGGTCTTCCGGCGTGAGCGGATGTCGGCAGGCGCGGCACAACTCGGCGGTTCCCGGGTTGAGGCCGTGCCCGACCGAAACGCGCTCATCGAAAACGAAACACTCGCCCTCCCAGCGCGATTCCGGCGCAGGCACCTTCTCGAGATAGCTCAGGATTCCGCCCTTGAGGTGGTAGACCTCCGAGAATCCTTGCGCGAGCAGATAGGACGACGCCTTCTCGCAGCGGATGCCGCCGGTGCAGAACATGGCGACCTTCGTGTCGCGTTCGGGGTCGAGCGTGTCGGCGACGAACTGCTTGAACTCGGTAAAGCTCTGCGTGGACGGATCGAGCGCGCCCTGAAACGTGCCCAGCCCCACCTCGTAATCGTTGCGCGTATCGATCAGCGTGACGTCGTCGCGCGCGATCAACTCGTTCCAGTCCTCGGGGGCGACATAGGTGCCCACCTTCCGCGTGGGGTCGGCTTCGGGCGCGCGCAGGGTGACGATCTCGGCCTTGAGCCGCACCTTCATGCGATGAAAGGGCTGATCCTTGGCGGAGGAGTATTTGATTTCGGGCCCCCGCAGCCGCCCGCCGAAGATATCGTCGTTCTCCAGCCATTCGACCAGCGCGTCTATGTCCGCCGGCGCGCCGGCAACGGTGCCGTTGATCCCCTCTTCGGCCAGCAGCAGCGTGCCTCGGATATTGCGCGCGCAGCAGAACATGGCGATCTGCTGTTGCAGATCGGCACGGTCCGGCAGGGACACGAACTTGTAGAGCGCGGCGACTTTGAACATGGCGCCGCTCTTAGCATTGGTGCGCTCGGCCGCCAAGAAGGCATATCCAGGACCTGGCTCAGTGAAACAGGCCAGTTCCGGCGGAATCCTTGAAGCGAACCTCGGCCGTATCCAGAATCTGAGGTGCGAGAAGCCGCGCATTGATCCCCATGCGGTCGCGCTTCGGGTTTCGCGGCAGCCAATGTGTCACGCATCCGCAATTCGCACAGCGATGAAAATCGACATTGTTGCCGTTCCACGCATATGTCTCCGTGGCGGCGGGGGCGATGGCGACATCGGTGATGGGATAATAGGCCCACAAGACCCCGTATTTCTGGCACAGGGAACAATTGCAGTGCGTGATCTGCATGGGCGCCGCCGCAAGCCGCAGGGTGATGGCGCCACAATGGCAGGAGGCAGTGATGTGTGACGCTGGCTTGCTGTCCGCCATGCTGAAAATTCCTTCGCGATGTTCGCAAAGCATATGATCACAGCATGGCGGAACGGGCTACATGAGAAGAGAGCGGTTTGCAGCGCCCGCGGCCTCCGGGAACCGGGCGCTGTGGGACCGGTGGCAGACAGCTTTCGCGCCGGCCGGCGGGGTCAGCGCGGCTGCACCAGCCGGCCTTCCGCCTCCGCCCGCTCGCGCGCCGCTTTCAAATCCTGTTCGAGGCTGCTGGCGGGCCGCTCGGCGCTGATCCGGCCATGCAGCTCCGGTTCGACGGCGGCGACCGGCGAGAGCAGGGCCTGTTCGAGAAAATGCATGACGAAGGACCATCCTTTGACATGCTCTTCACAGGTCGTGGTGTCCGGAAAGCCGGACTCGCAGAGATGCACACGGCACCCGGTCTCGATGGCTTCGAAATCCACCGACAGGGTCGAGTGAAAATCGGTGCCCTCATAAAGTTCGGAGTGAACGATCCGACGGTTCGGCTCCACCGTGTGAAAGACGCCCCAGGGATGTTCGACAACATCGCGCCTGCGGGTTGTGACCCGCCATTCCCCGCCGGGGCGCAGGTCGATGTCGCAGGTTTCGACATCGAAGCCGTGCGAGGAGGCGAACCAGATCTTCACGTATTCCGGTCGCGTCCAGATGGCGAACATGGTTTCAGGCGGTGCGGGAAAATCGCGGGTGAGACGCAGGATATTGCCGGGCTTGTCTGTAATCTCAGTCACTTTTTTGGCTCCGGGTCGAATTGGGAAATCAGCTCGTCCATGGCGTCCAACCTGCTTTCCCAGCGCGCGCGGTAGATGTCGATCCATTTCGCGGCCTCGCGCAATGGCGCTGGTTCGATGATGCAGGGGCGGGTACGCGACACCTTGGTGCGTGAGATCAAATGCGCCGCTTCGAGCACCTTGAGGTGTTTCGAAATCGCCGGTTGGCTGAGCGCATTGGCGGTGACAAGCTCGTTCACGGTTCGCGGTCCCTCGTTAAGGGACAGCAGTATGGCTCGGCGGGTCGGGTCGGCCAGGGCGGTAAACGTGGCGGTGAGAGCATCTGTCATATTGCTAACTCGTTATATTTCTATATAGCGATATATCTACATGTCGTCAACAGGCGCGCATTTGACGCCCGGAGCCGGGTCAATCGGCTTGTTCGGGCGCACCAGCCAGTCTTGCGGATTATCGATAACCTGTGCGACAAACCGGGCAGAAACAACGGTGATTCCGGCCGGGCTGTTCCTGCCCGGTCCTGCCTTTTTATTCTCTGGAGGGACTTTCGATGACCTATCGTGCTGATCCGGCGCGCTACGACGCCATGCAATATCGCCGTTCCGGCAAGTCGGGCCTGAAGCTGCCCGTCATCAGTCTGGGGCTCTGGCAGAATTTCGGCGGTACCCGCGACCACGATACCGCCTTCGAGATTCTCGGTTACGCTTTCGATCACGGTGTGACCCATTTCGACCTCGCCAACAACTACGGCCCGCCCGCGGGGTCCTCGGAAACCCTATTCGGCGAGATCATGGCGCGTGAGTTCCGCCCCTATCGCGACGAGATGATCATCTCGACCAAGGCCGGCTATTACATGTGGCCCGGCCCCTACGGCGATCATGGCTCGCGGAAGTATCTCATGGCGAGTTGTGACCAGAGCCTACAGCGCATGGGGCTCGATTATGTCGATGTCTTCTATTCGCACCGCTACGATCCCGAGACGCCGCTCGAGGAAACCATGGGCGCGCTCGCCGATATCGTCGCGCAAGGCAAGGCGCTCTATGTCGGCATCTCCAGCTATCCCGAAAAGGAAACCCGCGAGGCGCATCGGATCCTCAAGGAAATGGGCGTGCCCTGCACGATCCATCAGCCGTCCTATTCCATGCTCAACCGCTGGATCGAGAATGACGGAACCATCGACGCCTGCGGTGAACTCGGCATCGGCATGATCGCCTTCGCCCCGCTGGCCCAGGGCGTCCTGTCGGGCAAGTACAACACCGGCGCGAAACAGGGCACGCGCGCAGGCGAGGCCAACACGACCGTGCGCCAGAGCCACATCGAACCGAACGTCCTCGAGGCAGTCGACAAGGTGGGCGAGATCGCGCGCGCCCGCGGCCAATCCATGGTCCAGCTCGCCCTGTCCTGGGTGCTCCGGCGCAAGGAGATGACCTCGGCCCTGATCGGGGTGCGCACCCTCGACCAGCTCAAGGAAAACCTCGGCGTGCTGAACAATCTTGACCTGAGCGACGACGAGATCGCCGCCATCGAGACGGCAACCAAGACCGGCCAGATGGAACTGCACCCCCGGCCCGAGGGCTGGCTGCGCTGAAACGCGCGCTTTCCTCCTCCGCCGAGGGGGCAAAACGGGATACCCCGGGGTGCGTGCCGGCGCGGTGCGCACCCCGTTTTTTATGCGCCCGCGCTTGACGTCGCTATTTTATAAACGTATCTGTTTATAAATTAACGCGGAGGTCAGCCATGTCCGAATCCAGCTATCGCACCTTGATGCGTTCCGACGGGTTCGGACTGTTGATCATGTTCTGCGGTGGGGTGTGGCTGTTCGCCGCCGATGAACTCATCCTCGCCACGCTCATCCCCAGCATCCTCGCCGATATCGGCGGCGCCAACCTCGTGGGGCTGGCGGGCGCGTTGTTCGAGGCGGCGGCCATCGTCGCCGGCGCGCTGAGCGCGTTCCTCGTGCGCAAGCGCGGCATGCATGTCTCCTTCACCCTCGCCGCCGCCGGTTTCAGTCTGGGGTGCTTCATATCGGCGGCCGCGCCGACGATGGCGGTGTTCCAGCTCGGCCGATTCGTGCAGGCGATTGCAGGCGGGGGCCTGATCGCGCTGACCTTCATCGGCGTGCGCAACCTGTTCGGCTCCGCCCTGATGGCCCGTGCCATGGGCGTGATCTCGGTCGTCTGGGGCTTTGCGGCTTTCAGCGGACCGCTCGTGGGCGGGCTGGCGGCCGAGTTCGCCACCTGGCGCGCCGCGTTCACCTATGCGGGCGTCCTCAGCATCGTTCTAGCCGTCATCGCGGGCATCGGGCTGGGCCGCCACCCGGCATTCCGCCGGCCGGACGCCGCGATCGACGAAGATTTTCCCCTTTTGCGCATCGTCCTGCTGTTCGCCGGTGTGATGAGCCTTGCCTGCGCCGGCATCACGATCTCGCCGGTCACCACGCCGCTTCTGCTCGCCATCGGCGCGGTGCTGGTCGCGGCCTTCATCGTCAAGGACACGCGCTCCGGTGTCCGGCGTCTGCTGCCGCGCCATTCCTTTGGCTTGAGCGGACGCGTCGGCCCGGCGCTTTACGCCGTGATGTTCCTCAGCGCGGCGAACATGGGCACCCAGCTCTTTTCTCCGGTTCTCATCGCGACGCTCTACGACTGGCGGCCGCTGATGATCGGCTTCGCCATGTTCCTTGGCTCTCTTGGCTGGACACTGGCGGCCGCGACCTTGTCGGGCACACCGGAGACACGTGAACGGCTGGTGATCGGCCTCGGCTTTGCCTGCGTGACCATCGCGACGCTGGGCTTCAATGCCGCGTTCCACCTCGATGCCGGGCCGCTGCTGTGGGTGTCGTTCTTCACGCAAGGGGCGGGCTTCGGCGCGGCCTGGACATTCGTCGTCCGCCGCGCCACCAAGCATCCCGTTCCCACCGAGGCGGACCGCATCTCCGCGGCGTTTCCCACCATGCAGCGCGCCGGGCTGGCACTGGGCGCCGCAGGCTTCGGCATCGTTGCCAACATGAACGGGTTCTCCGAGAGCATGCCGCTCGAAACCGCCCGCACCGTCGCCTACTGGCTGGTGGGCCTCGCCGTGCCGGTCGCGACCATCGGGCTGATGGCGGCCCTGCAGTTCCTGCGGGCAGGAGAGGCGGAAAGCGTCGATCCGGCCGAGCCGAGTGGCGCTGCAGCAAATGGCTAGCGAACTTCGCCCATCCGCTTCAGCACGATATCGGGAATGCCCATCTCCCGGATGATCAGGCGATGGTCGCGCATACCCATCAGCTCGCGCTGGATGAAATAGGCCCATACCTCGCGCGACGCCTTGCGGATCGCCGCGTCGCGGTTCTCGTCGTCCGCCTCGGCCAGCGCCTTGAGCGCCGCCTCCGTTTTGCGGCCGTGATGGCCGAGCGAGGTCGCCGCCTCGGCCTGCATCTCGACTTCCATCATCGACAGGCCGGTGTCCTGATTGACGACCCTGGCGAGCTGTTGGGGCGGTTTGACTGCCATGCCCCGATTTAACCAGACACGGCGCCCGCGCAAAAGAGGCAAGAAGGCGCACCGGCGTCACAAGATGGACGAAGCCGGGCGTATGCAGTAATGAGGCCCGCAACACCTTTTCTCGATTGCCGATCAAGGGAGTGGCGGATGAGCACGTACCGCAAGGAAACCGACAGCTTCGGGGCGCTCGATGTGCCTGCCGACAAGTATTACGGCGCGCAGACGGCGCGCTCGCTGATGAACTTCCCCATCGGCACCGAGACCCAGCCCGTGCCCGTCATCCGCGCCCTCGGCGTCATCAAGCAGGCGGCCGCACGCACCAACAAGGCGCTCGGCGTGATCGACGGCAAGCTGGCCGACGCCATCGACCAGGCCGCAGGCGAGGTGGCGGGCGGCGGGTACGACGATCACTTCCCGCTCGTCGTGTGGCAGACGGGATCGGGTACCCAGTCCAACATGAACGCCAACGAGGTGATCTCGAACCGTGCCATCGAGATTCTCGGGGGCGAGATGGGGTCCAAGACGCCGGTCCACCCCAACGACCACGTCAACATGGGCCAGTCTTCCAACGACACCTTCCCCACCGCCATGCACATCGCCGCGGCGACGGAGATCTCCCAGACGCTGATCCCCGCCCTCGAGCACCTGCGCGATGGTCTCAAGGCCAAGCAGGACGCCTTCGCCGACATCGTCAAGATCGGCCGCACCCACACTCACGCTGGGGCTGGAGTTCTCCGGCTATGTCGCGCAGGTCGACCTCGCCATCGAGCGGGCCCGCGAGGGGCTGCAGCGGCTCTATGACCTCGCCCAGGGCGGTACGGCGGTGGGCACCGGGCTCAATGCACGCGAAGGTTTCGCCGAGCAGTTCGCGGCGGCTGTGGCCGACATCACCGGCCTGCCGTTCCGCACCGCGGCCAACAAGTTCGAGGCGCTTGCCGCCCATGACGCCTATGTCTACGCACATGGTGCGCTCAACACCATCGCGACGTCCCTGTTCAAGATCGCCAACGATATCCGGCTCCTCGGCTCGGGCCCGCGCTCGGGGCTCGGCGAGTTGCAGCTCCCGGCCAACGAGCCGGGTTCCTCGATCATGCCGGGCAAGGTGAACCCGACCCAGTGCGAGGCGCTGACCATGGTGTGCGCCCAGGTGTTCGGCAACCAGACGACGGTGACCGTCGCCGGCAGCCAGGGGCATTTCGAGCTCAACGTCTACAAGCCGGTCATGGCTCATGCCCTGCTGCAGTCCGTCCGCCTGCTCGCCGACGGCGCCCGCTCCTTCACCGACCGCTGTGTGGCCGGTATCGAGGCCAACGAGGCCCAGATTCAGCAGCTCATGGAGCGCTCGCTCATGCTGGTCACCGCGCTCGCCCCGCACATCGGCTACGACAAGGCCACCGA
Organism: uncultured Devosiaceae bacterium; assembly: GCA_964572555.1. GTDB lineage: Bacteria > Pseudomonadota > Alphaproteobacteria > Rhizobiales > Devosiaceae > CAZNHG01. The sequence continues at coordinate 11,059 of CAZNHG010000091.1, forward strand.
GATCGCCAAGACGGCCCACGCCAACGGCACCACCCTGCGCGAGGAAGCCCTGCGGCTCGGCTATGTCAGCGGGGAGGAGTTCGATTCCATCGTGCGCCCCGAGCTGATGCTGGGGCCGAGCAAGGAATAACGGAGTTAGGTTCCGGCGGGGCCCTGCTCCGTCCCGCCGGCCTTCCAGCGGCTGAAGACGTCCGCGAGTTCGGGGTCGAGTTCAA
>CAZNHG010000092.1:0-2847 GCA_964572555.1 uncultured Devosiaceae bacterium
GAGTCGATCGAGGAGATGCACCACGCCGACAAGCTGGTCGAGCGCATCATCTTTCTCGAAGGGCATCCCAACCTGCAGCAGGTCGCGCCGCTCAGGATCGGGCAGAACCTGCGCGAGGTGCTCGAGTCCGACCTTGCAGGCGAATACGACGCGCGCACCAACTACTCCGAGGCGCGCCAGATTTGCCACGACAAGGGCGACATCGTGACTATGCGGCTTTTCGAGGAACTCCTTCAGGACGAGGAAGGGCATATCGACTTCCTCGAGACCCAGATCGAGTTGTTGGACAAGCTTGGCGAGGCCCATTACGGCCACCTCAACGCCGGCAGTTCCGACGAGTCCGAGTAAAGCGGAAGGCGCCGGCCGGCGGGGCAGGTCGTTCTTCCACTCCTGATAGAAGGGAAGAATGATCACGCGCCTTCTCACACTGGCCTTGTTCGTGATCGCGCTGGCGGGGGTCGCCGGCGTGGCATCCGAAGGGATGCGCGGCGATCTGAGCGAAAAGGATCGTGCGCGCGTTGCGTCCGCAATCAAACCCGCGACCGATTTCACCCGGGCCGAGCGCTTCGAGACCAATCAGGGCGGCGCGGGAACCACGACCGCTGAGGTCAGCCGGGATTCCTTTTCCCATTTCGCCGAGAACCTGTCCTTCGAACAGGAGGAGACGTTCAAGCTCGGCAATGCGCTGTTTCGCAAGATCTGGATCTCCTCGCCCTCCTCGACGCTTGCCTCGGACGGGCTGGGGCCGCTGTTCAACGCGCGCTCCTGCCAGGGCTGCCACGTCAAGGACGGGCGGGGCCGGGCGCCAGGCGCCGGCGAGAAGCCGACGTCGCTGTTCCTGCGCCTGTCCGTGCCGCCGCGTACCGAAGCCGAGGCGCAAAAGCTGGTGTCCGGCGCCATGCTCTCGATCCCCGACCCCATCTATGGCGGGCAGCTGCAGAACCGGGCCGTGCCCGGCATGCGCGCCGAGGGCGAGATGGCGATCAGCTACATCGAAAAGCCCGTCACACTGGCCGATGGCACGGTCGTATCCCTGCGCGTACCTGACTATACGATCGACGATCCCGCATACGGTCCGCCCGATCCCGACATCATGGTGTCGCCGCGCGTCGCCCCGCCGATGATCGGTCTGGGGCTTCTCGAGCAGGTCCACCCCGCGGACATTCTCGCTAAGGCCGATCCGGAGGATGCGGATGGCGACGGCATTTCGGGGCGGGTCAACCACGTCGTCAACGAGACGACCGGCGAGACGGTTCCCGGGCGGTTCGGTTGGAAGGCGACCACGCCCACGATCCGCCAGCAGGCCGCGCATGCCTTCGCCGGCGATATCGGGATATCGAGCCCCGACATGCCGAAAAGCACGGGCGACTGCACCGATGTGCAGGTGGAGTGCCTGGAGGCGCCTTCGGGCGTGCAGCCTAATCTGGGGGGAACCGAGGCGCCCGATCCCGTGCTCGATCTGGTGACGTTTTATTCCCAGAACTTGGCCGTTCCCGCACGGCGCGACGTGGAGGATCCGCAGGTGCTGCGCGGCAAGCGGGTGTTCTACGAGACGGGCTGTATCGGCTGCCACACGCCGAAATACGTCACGCGGCGCGATGCACCTGACGACATTCATTCGTTCCAGCTCATCTGGCCCTATACCGACATGCTGTTGCATGACATGGGGCCGGGACTGGCCGATTATCGTCCGGATGGCGAGGCCGACGGCTATGAGTGGCGCACGGCGCCGCTGTGGGGCGTGGGGCTTACCGAGCAGGTGAGCGGGCACACGCAGTTCCTGCACGATGGGCGGGCGCGCAGCCTGCTCGAAGCCATTTTGTGGCATGGCGGAGAGGCGCAGGCGGCGCGCGATGCCGTCGTCGCCATGCCCGCCGCAGACCGCAAATCCCTGATCGCATTCCTGGAGTCGCTTTGATGCCCCGGATTCTCATGTGTCTCGCGCTTGTTTTCGGCCTCGCTGCCATCCCCGCCAGCGCGGCGGATCGCGCTGTGGTCGAGAATGCCATCGAGAGGTTCATCGTCCCCGGCTACGAGCGCTTCACGGCCGACGCAGAGGCCCAGGCCGATGCGATGGAGGCGTTGTGCGCCAACCCCGGTGCCGACAGGCTCGACGCGGCACGGACCGGGTTCCGCGATCTGGTCACCTCCTGGGCGCGGATCGAAGTGGTGCGGTTCGGGCCGGTGGTGTCCGACAACCGCATGGAGCGTATCCTGTTCTGGCCGGACCGGCGGTCCATCGGGCTCAAGCAGGTCCAGGGGACGATCGCGACCAAGGACGAGACCGCGACAACTCTCGACCGGCTACAGGAAAAGAGCGTGGCGCTGCAGGGGCTCGGGGCGCTCGAATACGTGCTGTTCGGGACGGGGTCGGCGGACCTTGCCAGCGGGGCCGATGGCTATCGCTGCACCTTCGGGCATACCATCGCCCGGGCACTGGCCGAAACCGGCGGCGAGATCGTGCGCGCATGGACGGCGCCGGACGGGATCGCCGGCCACATGAAGGACCCGCAGCCCGGCTATGCCGATTATCGCACGCGCGGGGAGGTCATGCAGGAGCTTCTGGGCGTGTGGGTGCACAGCATGGACATGATCCGCGATACGCGCATCGCGCCGTTCTTCGGCGAGACGCCCGAAGACAGCAACTACAAGCTGGCGCTGTTCTGGCGCGCGGGCATGACCATCCCCTCGATCGCGGCCAATGCGGCGGGGCTCGAGACGTTGTTCGAGGTGTCCGGGCTCGATGCGCAACTGGCGGACATGGACAGCCTCGCCGGCGATTCCTTCAAGTTCGAGTTCGCCAACTTCGCGCAGACGGCCGACCGGCTCGCCGGAATGCCGCTGGAG
>CAZNHG010000092.1:2947-11272 GCA_964572555.1 uncultured Devosiaceae bacterium
GCGGGGATGCGGCACGACGGCAGTTTCGCCGCGGCGATCGTCAACGAGCGCGGCGAGCTCATCTCCACGCTTACGCTGCCCGAGCGCGGGCACGACGTCACGCAGTGTCCGCAAAGCGGGCGGCTGGTGGTGTTCGCGCGGCGGCCGGGGACGTTCGCGGTGGTATTCACGCAAAAGGGCGAGAGCCTTGCCGCCATCACCAGCCAGGAGGGGCGGCACTTTTACGGGCACGGCAGTTTCTCGCCGGACGGCAAGCTGCTTTACGCCACCGAGAACGACTACGCCAATGCCCGCGGCAAGATCGGCATCTACGACGCGACCGACCGGTTCCGCCGCATCGGGGAGTTCGATTCGGGCGGTACGGGGCCGCACGACCTGCAGATCAGCCCGGACGGCAAGCTGTTGTGCATCGCCAATGGCGGGGTCGAGACGCATCCCGACTACGGGCGCGCCAAACTGAACGTGGCGACGATGCAGCCCAACATCACCTGGATCGAGCGCGACGGGGGCACGCATGTCGCCACGCACGCGCTGCCGGACGACTATCACCAGCTCTCGCTGCGTCATCTGGCGATGGGGAGCGACGGCAAACTCTGGATCGGCGGGCAGTACCAGGGCGCAAGGTCCGACAATGTGCCGCTCATCGCTTCGGCCGGGCCCGGTGACCCGCTCGAATTCACCTATCTGCCCGACGATCTCAATGCACGGCTCTCGGGCTATGTCGGGGCCATGGCCGCATCGGAGGACGGCAGCAGGATCGTCGCTACCTCGCTTGTCGGCGGGGCGGCGGTGGTGCTCGATGCGGCCGGCGGGACAGCGGAGCTCGTCGAGGCCGAGGCGATCTCGGGCGCGGCCTGGGCCCGGGACGCTTTCGCCTTCTCGACCGGGGGCGGCGAGTTCCTGGGCCCCGAGGTGCGCACCATGGCGCCGGACTATTATTTCGATCACCACATGATCACGCTCGGCCAGCCGGCCTGAACGCGAAACGGACGGCGCAGGGCGCCATCCGTTTTGTATCCGTTTTCCGGAGTGGTCGCGTTCTCGAACCGAACAAGTGGACACCACTTGTTCTGAGAACGCTCCGGATGAGGTGCCCAGGGCCCGTCCGGCGGTTCTCCCGCCGGGCCGGGCCCTAGGCGTCGATCCGCCGCCTGCGGTATTCGCTGGCCATGAAGACCGCCAGGGCGGCGAACGCGATTCCGATGACCATCTGCAGCCAGTCGATCTGGCCGGCGATCAAGCCGATCATGCCGAAGGGATGCGCGTCGTCGTTGGTCAGGATATAGGCGAACATCTGCTCGTCCTCGTCGCCCAGAATGCCCTCGAGCCGGTAGAGCAGATAGTGCCGGATCGGGTGCGGGCCGGTGGGATTTATGACGAATTCGACCAGCGAGACTGCGCCAGGCACGAGGAAGGCGAGCGGAATGCTCCAGCGCTGCACCACCGTCGACAGGCTCGCCACCCAGGCGAGAAGCGGGGCGTACCAGGCGATGGTGAGAACGAAGTAGACCGCGCCGACAACACCCTTCTCCGTCCAGGTGCCGATGACGTCGATCAGCCCGATCGCGGGCACGAAGGGCAGGCGCGCCGCGACCAGGAAGCTCATCAGATACACCAGGATACCGGTAAGCATGGCGAAGCCGAAGATGAGCGCGGGAAACAGCGTGATGCCGGCGAGTGCCTTGCTGGTGAGGATCCTGAGATCGCTTTGCGGCATGGACTTCCAGAACAACAGGGAGTTGTTGCGCCGGTCGGCCGAGAAGCTGTCGGCGTAGTAGAAGAAAAGAGCGATCATGAGATAGACCGACCACATGCCGAACACGCCGGTCATGGCGAGCTGGTAGAGCTTGGCGCCGGTGATCGAATGCTGGGTGATATGGGTGAATTCGGTCTCGCCGAACACCAGCCCGAGCAGAACCATCACGAACACGCCCGTGAGCAGAAAGGCCGGGGCGTAGAGGAACGCGCCGCGATGCTCGAGCAGTTCACGCTTGATCAGGGCCGCATAGGCTCTCATTGGTGCTCTCCCGGCTCGGTGCCGTTGCGCTGCATCAGGGCAACGAACAGATCGCTGATATTGGGGGTGGAGGTCTGGCCGAAGTCGGCCAGCCTGGCGCGCTCGACGTTCTCGAAAACCATCACGGTCTGGCCGAAGCGGGATTCGGTATGGATCGGTTCGAGTTTTTGCGCTTCGGCCACGTCGCCGCCGCTGGCGACGAGCTGGGTGTAGATGGCCTCTACCTCGTCGGTGGGGACGTCGAGAACGATCTCGCCGTCCCTTATGAACATGATGTCGGAGAGCATGAACTCGATCTCGTCCACCTGGTGGGTGGTGATCAGCAGGGTGCGCTCATCGGTCATGTAGTCCTCTAGCAGGCGTCGGTAGAAGCGCTTGCGATAGGTTATGTCGAGCCCGAGGGTGGGTTCGTCGAGAACGAGAAGCTGAGCGTCAATTGCCATGACGACAGCAAGGTGAAGCTGAGCGACCATACCCTTCGATAGAGTCTTGATCTTGAGTTCAGGCCGTAGATCCGTGCCCTGTAGAAATGCATTGGCTTTCTCCCTGGAAAAGTTGGGGTGGATCGCCTCCAGAAGGTCGAAGAGCTCGCGGACCTTTAGGAACCGCGGCAGGCTGGCGACGTCGGAGATGAACGCAACGTCGTTCATCAGCCGGGCGCGGTGGCGGAACGGGTCCATCCCGAGCACGGAAATGGTGCCCGAGCAGTCGGTCAGCCCGAGAATGGCGTTGAGCGTGGTGGTCTTGCCCGCGCCGTTGTGCCCCACCAGGCCGTAGATGCGCCCCGGCGGGATGGTGAAGTTGAGCCCGTGCAGCACTTCGGTCCTGCCGAAGCTCTTGTGCAGCTTGCGGGCCTCGATGATCGGGGTGGGGTCGTTCATTTCCCGTCTCCGGTGTTCATCAGGTCTTCGAGGGTGAGGCCCAGTGCCTCGATGCGTTCGAGGATGCGCGGCCACTCCTCGGTGAGGAATGCCTGGCGTTCCTGTTCGAGAAGCTTTTCGCGGGCGCCCTCGGTGACATACATGCCCAACCCCCGTTTCTTTTCGACGATCCCGCTGTCGACGAGCGACTGGTAGGCCTTGGTGACCGTAAGCGGGTTGACCGACAGATCGGTCGCGATCTGCCTGATGGAGGGCACCGCGTCACCTTCCGCGATGGTGCCGTTGAGAATCAGGGCAACGATCTGCTGCCTGATCTGCAGGAAGATCGGTTGTGTATCGTTCCATTGCGCCATATGGGGTGCCTAACTAGTGTATTGGTTCACTAGCACACTAAATAACCATTGGAAAGCGGCAAAATCTCGAACGTTCGCGACGAGATCGTTTCTTTCCTGCGAACGATGATATCGCCGCGGGCGAACCGGGTCCGGGTGGCCGGCCGGTGCCGGGGCGCCTATATTCAAGGCAATGATGAAAGGCACCAGATCGATGACCGCAACAGCCACCCGCACCGTCCGTACCGACCCTGTCATGCCCACGGCCACCCGGCTGGGGCCGGTATATCTCGCAGTCACCTCGGCCGAGAAGGCGCTCGCCATCTGGCGGGACGTTGTCGGGCTCGAGGTGATCGCGCAGACCGATTCCGAAATCCGGCTCGGGGCGGGCGGCACCGTGCTGATCGTACTCGAGCCGGGTGCGGCCCGGCCTGTCGTGCCGCGCACGACGGGGCTTTATCACGTCGCCATCCACGTGACCGAGCGGGCCGAACTGGCGCGCTTCGTGCTGCGGGCGGCCGAAGCGCGGATCCGGTTCTCGCCGACCGATCATCTCGTGAGCGAGGCGGTTTATGTGTGGGATCACGACGGCAACGGCATCGAGATCACCCACGAGACGCCGTGGCGCGGCACGCTCGAGAACCCGGACGAGACGGGCGGCTATGGCATGACGGCGGACGGCAAGCCGCATTCGGGGCGCGAGCCGATCGATCTCGACGATCTGATGAGCGAGCTGGACGATCCGACCGCTTTTGCCGGGCCGATGAAGCCGGGCACGCGCATCGGGCATGTGCATGTCCACGTCACCGATCTGCACGATGCCATGGCGTTTTATGCGGATACGCTGGGGTTCGGGCGCCAGCTCCTCTCGGACAGTTTCGGTATGGGTGACGTGATGCTGGACTACGCCCCCCACATCTTTGCCTTCAACGTCTGGGCCGGTCCCGACGCCGTGCCCGCCCCGTCCGATGCGGCGGGACTGCGCCGGTTCACCATGATCGTGCCCGATGCCGAAACCGAAGCGGCCCTGCGCGGCCGGCTGGCGGAGGCGGGGTGCCCGATCGCGGAAATGGACGGCGGTTTCGAAACGCGCGATCCTTCCGGCAACCGGCTGTGCGTTGAAGTCGCGGGCTGAAGTGGTAGAAACAACAATCCTTTGAAACGGGGGCAATCATGAAAACCGCCGAGGACGTCTACGCCTTCTGGTTCTCCGAGCACGGTTACGACGACTGGTTCGGCGGAGACCAGGAGTTCGACCGCAAGCTGGCCGAGGCCTTTGCCGGGACCCATCCCCGCATCGCCATGGGCGAGGGGTTCACCTGGCGGGTGACACCGCAGGGGCGCGTTGCCGAGGTCATCGTTCTCGACCAGTTCTCGCGCCAGTTGCATCGCGGCGAGGCGAAGGCCTTCGCGCAGGACCCCATGGCATTGGCGCTCGCCCAGGAAGCGGTGTCGGGCGGGTTCGACCGGGTGCTCGAGCCCGAGGAGCGGATGTTCCTTTACATGCCCTACATGCATTCGGAATCGGCTGTGGTGCACGAGGAGGCCATGCGGTTGTTCGCGGACCTGGGCAACGAAGACGTGCTCGATTACGAGAAGCGCCACTTCGACGTCATCAAGCGGTTCGGGCGCTATCCCAAGCGCAACGCCGCGCTGGGGCGGGAATCGACGGATGAGGAACTGGCCTATATCGCGGAGACCGACGCCGTTTTCTAGAGCGCTTTCCGTTCCGGCCGGACCGGCACGGGAATCCCGAGTTCCCTAATGCCCTAAACGAATTCCGCGCGCGGCATCAGCGCGCCGCGGTGCCCGATGACCTTCGCCGCGGTGCGGTGCGCCGCCATGGCGGATGCCTCGACATCCGCCCCCGCCAACCGCGCGGCGAGGTAGGCGCCGTTGAAGCTGTCGCCGGCGCCGGTGGCGTCGACCATCTCGCCCTTTTCCGCCGGCACGGTAGCGGTGCCTTCTGCCGTTGCGATCAGCGCGTCGGCGGCGCCGTTCTTGACCACGACCTCATCGGCACCGAGGCCGCGATAGCGGTCGGCTGTCTCCTCGAGCGTTGCGTCCCCGAACACCGGCTTCTCATCGTCATGGGTGGGCAGAACGAAGGTCGACACGGCCGCCGCCTCGCTTATTGCCGACCGCAGTTCGCTCGTGTCCGGCCACAGGACCGGCCGGATGTTGGGATCGAACGCGGTCTGCGCGCCGGCCTGGCGCGCAGCGCCAACGGCGGTGAGCAGGCGTTCGCGGGCCTCGGGGGTGAGGATCGCGAGGGTGATCCCGGAGAAGTAGATCGTCTCCGCGCCGCCGATGACCTCGGCGAGAATCACCGGATCGTCGGCGAGCTGGCGGGCGGCGGAGGTTTCACGCCAATAGGTGAAGTGGCGGTCGCCTGCGGCCTGGTGGATGAGATAGAGCCCCGGGCGCTTGCCGGGAATGCGGCGAATGCGGCTGGTGCCGATGTCGTTGGCAGCGAGGAACTCGGCCATCTGGTCGGAGTAGATGTCGTCGCCCAGCGCCGTGAAATAGGTGACGTCCCAGTCGTCCCCGAGCGCGGCGCGGGCATACCAGGCGGTGTTGAGCGTGTCGCCGGCAAAGCCGAGGCGGTAGCCGCCATCCTCGCCGCCGGACATCTCGATCATGCACTCGCCGACGCTGACAAACCGCTTCACCCTGTTTCCTCTTTCGATTTTTGAAGTCCGGGCGGCTCGAATGGTAGCAGCGCCGCCCATGCTCGGTTATTGTCCCGCCGACTTACCAGACCAATGTGTGACGGACAATAATGACACGCCTTTCCAACGACCGCCTGACCGGCCTGCCCGAAACCGTGCACAAGCCGGCCTATGCGCGCGACGCCGTCACCCCCGGTATCGTGCATCTGGGGATCGGCGCCTTTCACCGTGCTCACCAGGCGGTCTATCTCGACGATCTTCTCGGTGCGCATCCCGACTGGGGAATCATCGGCGCGAGCCTGCGGCGTCCCGATACCCGGGACGCGCTCGCGCCGCAGGACGGGTTGTTCACCGTCGCCATCCGCGCCGCCGAGGGGACGACGTGCCGCGTGGTCGGCTCGGTGCTCGAGGTCATCGACGCAAACGCCGAGCGGGCGCGGCTTCTCGACATCATGGCGGATCCGAAAATCCGCATCGTATCGCTGACCATCACCGAGAAGGGCTATTGCCACGACCCGGCGACCGGAGCCCTCGACGAGAGCCACGCCGATATCGTGCACGATCTCGAAAATCCCACCGATCCGCACAGCGCGCCGGGGCTGATCATCGAGGCGCTGGCGCGGCGCAAGGCGGCCGGGCATGCGCCGTTCACCGTGCTCAGCTGTGATAATCTGCCCTCGAACGGCATCACGGCGAGGCGTATCGTCACCCGTTTCGCCGAGCTGCGCGATGCGGAGCTGGGGCGCTACGTGAAGGACGAGGTCGCCTTCCCCGGTACGATGGTGGATCGCATCGTGCCGGCGACGACCGACGCGGACCGGGCCATGGTCGCGGACACGATCGGGTGCGAGGACGCCTGGCCGATCATGACCGAGCCGTTCACGCAGTGGGTGATCGAGGACCGCTTCCCCGCCGGACGCCCGCCCTTCGAGGAGGCGGGGGCGCAGATGGTCGACGATGTCGAGCCCTTCGAGCGCATGAAGCTGCGCATGCTCAACGGTTCGCACTCCACCATGGCGTATCTGGGCTATCTTGCCGGGTACGAGACGATTGCCGAGACCATTGCGCGGCCGGACTTCCGAACGCTCGTCCATGGCATGATGACGCGCGAGATCATGCCCACGCTCGACATGCCCGGCACGGACCTCGCGGCCTATCGCGATGCGCTTCTGGAGCGTTTCGCCAACCCGGCCCTCAGGCACCGCACCTGGCAGATCGCCATGGACGGCAGCCAGAAACTGCCCCAGCGGCTCCTGGGCACCATCCGCGACCGGCTCGATGCGGGCGAGCCGGCGGTGCGCCTGATTCTGGGGGTCGCGGCCTGGGTCCGCTACGCCAGCGGAGCGGACGAGAACGGCGAGGAGATCGACGTGCGCGACCCGCTGGCCGAGCGCATGCACTTTCTCGGCGCACAGGCCCGCAGCAATTCGGACGCCATGGCGACAGCGTTTCTCGGGCTTTCCGAGGTATTTGGCGAGGACCTGCCCAACATGACGCAGTTCCGCCAGCAACTCGTCACGCATCTGGGGCACCTACTGCACCAGGGGGCCGAGGCGACGGTGGAGATGGTCGTGCACGGGCCTGAGCATTAGAAGTGACTGTGTCTGGGGGGTGAGGCTGCCCTACCCCTCTGCCATTCCCATGCAAACAGGACACCACCTCCCCGCCTGCGCGGGGATGACGTGGTGGGTGGGCAAGCGCCAGAAGGGCGGCAGTCGCGGGAGCGGTCCGGGACCCGGTGATTCACGGGAAATCCTTCACCAATTGACAACGCATTGGCCGCAGTGTGGGGCGGATTGGGTTTTGTGGAGTGAAGGGATGCCGCGGCCGCAGTATGTGTCCGATGCCATCACGGTCGATGGGAGCGGGCTGCATGTGGGGGAGTACGAGGACCTGGCGCTGTATGCGGCGTATCAGCCGATCTATGCGCGTGCCGGGGGGGTGCTGCAATTGTCGGGGTTCGAGGGGCTGATCCGGCCCCGGCGCGGAGAGGTTGGCGTGCCGCCGGGGGAGCTTTTCGGGCGTGTCTCGATGGCGGACCGGCTGTTCATCGAGTGCATGTGCCGGGCGCTGCACATACGAAACTACACGCACGCCGCTCCCGCAGGAGCGGACCTGTTCTTCAACATCAATCCGGCGATCTACGAAACGATCGCGGTGGTCGAGCGCGAGTTCGACTTCATGCTGTCGGTGCTGGCGCATTACGGGCTGGGGCCGGAACGGCTGGTGTGCGAGGTGGTCGAGACGAATGCGCTCGATGCGGAGGCCCTCAAGCAGTTGTGCGTGAAACTGCGCATGGCCGGGGTGCGGCTGGCGCTCGACGATTTCGGTGCGGGCTCGTCGAGCATGGAGCGGTTTCGCGACCTCAAGCCCGATATCATCAAGGTCGACGGGGCGTGGTTCCGCACCATGGCCGGCGAGCG
>CAZNHG010000093.1:0-2619 GCA_964572555.1 uncultured Devosiaceae bacterium
CAATGATCATTGTGGGAATGGCGAGCGTAACCACCGCCAGGATATGACTGGTCAAAGACGGCAGGATGTGGCGGAAGATCAAACGCCGTTCGCGCGAACCATCGAGTCGTGCGGCGGTGACAAAATCTTCGGTCTTGAGCGCGTAGAACCGCCCGCGCACCTCACGTGCCAGCCCGGTCCATCCCAGCAACGATACGATCAACGTAATGATGAAATAGACGTGCAACGGAGACCAGTTCAGCGGAATGGCGGCCGCGAGCCCCAACCACAACGGAATGGTCGGCATGGCACTTACAACCTCGATCAGGCGTTGAATGGCCGTATCGATCCAGCCGCCATAATAGCCCGAAAGGCTGCCCAGAACGATCCCGAGGACCAGGCTCATCGCGACGCCGACCAGTCCGATGGACATCGAAATCCGCGTACCGTAGATCAGCCGGCTCAAGAGGTCCCGCCCCAGCCCGTCGGTTCCCATCAGGTACATGGGGTCGTTGGTGCCGAGCGGGCCGATCAGGTGGGTATCCATCTCGAAAAGACCCCAGAGTCTGTAGGGTGCCCCCTCGACCAAGAACCCGATGGGCACAATCTGTTCGTCATCGGGAACGAAGGTTCGACGAAACGAGGCCTGATCGACTTCAATGCTGTATCCCTTGACGTGCGGCTGGAACCGGCCTTCGCCGTTTTCGTCCTCAACGAACCACCCGATCGGCTGTGGGGGTGCATAGGTATATTGCGGCCGCGACGCGCTCGGGTCAGCCGGCGCAATGAATTCGGCAAACGCGGCCACAAGGTACAACAGGATGATGATCGCGGCCGAAACGAGCGCAAGCTTGTTGCGCACGAACTTGTGCCAGATCAGCGTCCACTGCCCCGCCGCGGCGAGCTCATCGTGACTGCCGGTCTGTTTGAGCGGGGTAACCGCGGGACCGGATTCATCGGCAGACTGAAGAGTGGTTTGCATGGCCATTACCGGAACCTGATGCGCGGATCGAGAAGGGCGAGGAGGATGTCGGAGATCAGCATGCCAACCAATGTCAGCACTCCCATGAGCAGGATGAAGCTGCCTGCCAGGTACATGTCCTGAGAGATAAGCGCCTGCAAAAGCAGCGGCCCGGCGGTTGGCAGGTTGAGTACGATGGCGGTGATCGTTATTCCCGACACCAGCTCGGGCAGCACCCAGCCGATGGCGGATACCACGGGGTTGAGGGCGATGCGCACGGGGTATTTGAGGATGACCCTGTGTTCGGGCAGGCCCTTGGCGCGCGCTGTCACGACGTAGGGTTTGTGCAGTTCGTCGGTGAGATTGGCCCTGAGGATGCGGATGAGCTTGGCCGTGCCTGCCGTGCCGATGACAATGACTGGAATCCACAGATGAGCAAGAAGGTCGACGAGCTTGCCCCAGCTCATAGGCGCCCCGACATACTGGGGCGAATAGAGCCCGCCCACGCTCTGCCCCAGGAACCGGTACGAGATATACATCAGAGTGAGCGCGAGGATGAAATTGGGGATGGCCAGCCCGAGAAAGCCGAAAAACGTGAAAACATGGTCGCTAATGGAATGGCGACGCACGGCCGAATATATGCCGATGGGGATCGCTACCGCCCACACGAACAATAGCGAGGCAAGCGAGAGCGAGAGCGTTGCGCCCATGCGATCCCAGATCAGCGCGGAAACAGGCTGGTTCCAAGCGAAGGAATGCCCGAAGTCCCCACGTGAGACGATGCCCCAGATCCACTTGAAATACTGGACATGGATGGGGTCGTCGAAGCCGTAGATTTCGCGCAACAAGGCGATCTGCTCGGGATCGACGTTCTGGCCGCTTTGGGTCATCGAAGCAATCATCGAGGTCAGGTAGTCGCCCGGAGGCAGCTGGATGATGAGAAACGCGATCAGCGACATGCCGAACAGGGTCGGGATCATGTAGAGCAGCCGCTTGATGATGAATCGGATCATGGTTCGCCCTCCTCCGGCGAAGTCCGTCCGTCGTCCGCGGGGCCCGGCCAATCCACACCGGCCGGGGCCCGCCCACAATGCATTCTAGGTCCACACAAGGTGGACGACTTCGAGCAGTTCGACCGAGGGTACCCGAACATGCAGCGTGTCGCCTTCCCGTTTGATGTCGGCTTTTTGGCCGGCGACGAGCAGCCGGGCGTTTGCACCTGCGCTCCCCTCGGGAAGCCTGACTTTGACCGTCTGGGGTTCCGAAGGTGTGAAGGACCGGATCGGCCCTTTCATCATCATGGGATTTGTGAGGTTGTACAGGATGACGGCCAGGCCATCATCACTTGCGCGCGTTGCAACGTCCATGACGCCCGGTCCCGTCACCGAGACGGCAGGACGTTCCCGCAGTGTCCAGCGCACGAGGTTGTCGATGAGCCGGCCATGGTCGGCCGCGAGCACCTCCCAGAACGTTGCGCCAAGATTCCAGGGGACATAGGCCGTGCGTCCGCCTGCCGCGTTTTCCGAGAGAACGACGGCGGGTGCGTGCGCCTCCTCGCGCGGATAGACCTCCTCCATGGGCAGATCCGGGAAGTCCGGAACGAACAGGAACGGGGTTTGGGCGGAACTGTCGGCTTCCACGCTCAACAGCCTGGTTCCGCCGATGATGCGCTGTGCGCC